>JAYTBF010000068.1:0-27664 GCA_043737175.1 Burkholderiales bacterium | reverse complement strand
GGACGAAATGCGCGGCCTTCCTGGGTAACGCCTTGAATGACGAGGCGGTGTGGATTCATGCTGAAATGGATGTGCGGAACAAAAACAACATCGGCTGGAAAGTAATGATGGTGGTGAAGTCGGGCCAGACAAAACTGGTTTACCGACAGAGGCACTGCAGGTTGCGCCGCACGATCAAGGCTCAAATCCAGAGGAAAAAAAGCGCAAATCATTTGTAGTCAGCACGAACGTAAAATTATAACGTGCGCCGCAATGCGCCCAAAGCAAATTTACAGGCGAAATTCCCCGCCAATTCTCATTTTCGGGATCTAGATTTAGTTCATGTCAAGAGTGTGTTATGCCCGCATTTCCATCTGTATCGCCCGTACCAAAGCAATCATCCCCTAAACTCATCGCGATCGTTGGTGCGGGTTTTTGCGGAACTATGGTCGCCACGCACCTGCTTGAACAATTAACCGACCCGCATACCACGGTGATGCTGATTAATCGGCCGCACCCCGATGCAAATTCCGCTTCATTGGCGCGAGGCCTCGCTTACGGAACAAATTCGGCGAAACATCTGTTGAATGTACCTGCGGGCAGAATGAGCGCGTTTGACGATCAACCCGATGACTTTTTGGCGTTTCTGCATGCCAACAAGGTTTTGGCCGATGGTGGCAGCTTTGTGCCGCGCCATTGGTATGGGGCGTATTTGCAAGCCACGCTCAACAACGCGGTCAATCGGGCGGTTGCCGGTTTTTGCGTGCGCAAACAAGCGGTGTTGTCGATTTTACCGACCGACCCGAGCCACTCAGGCTATGAACTTCGCTTCGCCGATGGTGATAACGTTGTTGCAGATTGTGTGGTGCTGGCGTTGGGGAATTTTCAGCCGGACAATCCGATTTTTGTTGACCTAAAATTGGCCGACCACAAGCGTTATGTGCGCGACCCTTGGGCCGAGGGCGCAATAGATGGCGTCGACTTGGACCAGCCGGTAATGCTGGTCGGAACCGGACTGACCATGTTTGACATGGTGGTGTCGCTCAAAGCGCGTGCCAGACCGAACCAAACACTGCGAATTTATGCAGTGTCGAGGCGCGGATTGTTGCCGCAATCACATCGCACACACGCAACAACGCCACATTTCGATTTTGCGCCACCGACCATGTTTGCCAAGGCCAGTGCGCGCGCCTACCTGCGGGCAGTGCGCGAACAAGTTGTCGCCATTGAAACGTCAGGCGGCGATTGGCGAGACGTACTCGCCAGCCTTCGGCCAATCACGCGGGCACTTTGGTTTGGTTTACCCATTGGCGAAAAACGGCGATTTCTGCGCCACTTAAAGCCGTATTGGGAAACCCATCGTCACCGTGCTGCACCGGCGATTTTTGATGTGGTCAACGAATCCATCAGGCAGGACGAAGTGGCGTTGATCGCCGCGAAAATATTGGCGCTTGATGAAACGCCGGATGGGTTTCGCGTGCATGTGCAGAGGCGTGGTGGCGGGGGTGTCGGCAGCAATGGCGATACGCTTGGGCAGTGCGAAATAACTCTTCAAGTCGGTACCATTATTAATTGCACCGGACCATCGTCCGACATTGGTGCCGAACCACTGCTCGTGCAAATGGTGTCGGCGGGATTGGTTGTTGCCGACTCGTTGCGCCTTGGCATTGAGGTTGCCGACGATTACCGTGTCGCTGGCTCGCGCGGTCAGAGTCAGAATAACGCGGCAATTTTCTATGTCGGGCCGTTATTAAAGGCCCGCGACTGGGAGGCCACCGCCGTGCCGGAGTTGCGGGTTCATACGCGTGCGGTAGCGAACGCCGTGCTAAAAAAATTCACGGCGGGCTAATGGCGATTGGGCGGGTAGAATCCGCATTTCGTCGCACGCATCACCTCCTAGGCTTTTAATTGCGCCAAACTGCTATTTGGCCTAGTATTTCTACTTGATTTCACCCTGCGGCGGTCCTCGCGATGTCGAGCCCGCCGTTATTATTTTTGAATTGGGATGCAGGAAAATTTGCGTATGCTTTCAACCCATCAGATGAACACCTACCAGCCATTGGCCGTTGCTTTCACGCATGGTGACGGCGCGTGGTTAACCACGACCGATGGCCGCAAAATTCTCGATGCATTGGCCGGCATTGCCGTTTCCGGTTTGGGCCACGGTCATCCAAAATTAGTCAAAGCGATCGGTGAGCAGGCGGCGCGTATTATTCACACCTCGAACCTGGTGAACATTCCAGAGCAGGCGGCGCTGGCCGACAAGCTCTGCACGTTGGCCGGTATGGACAATGTGTTTTTTGCCAACTCAGGTGCCGAAGCCAATGAGTGCGCAATAAAAATCGCCCGATTGTATGGGCATCAACGTGGCATTCCCAACCCACAAATTATTGTCATGGAAGGCGCCTGGCATGGTCGCACATTGGCGACACTTGCCGCATCGAGTTCACGCAAGGCGCAAGCAGGTTTTGAGCCGTTAATGAGTGGTTTTATCCGCGTACCCTATAACGATATAGACGCGATTCGTTCGGTCGCGTCCCATCACAACGAAGTGGTCGCCGTATTGGCGGAAGTGCTGCAGGGTGAGGGCGGCGTGATCGAAGCGCGTGCCGATTACCTACGCGAATTGCGACAAATCTGTACCGAAAAAAATTGGCTGATGATGATTGATGAAGTGCAGTCTGGCATCGGTCGCACCGGCCGGTGGTTTGCGCACCAATGGGCGGGCATCACCCCCGATGTAATGCCTTTGGCAAAGGGGTTGGGGTCGGGGGTGCCGATCGGTGCATGTGTGGCAAATGGTGTGGCGGCACAGGTGTTCAAGCCGGGCAATCATGGCACTACATTTGGTGGTGGTCCGTTGGTGGCAGTTGCAGCGTTACGCACCTTGGAAATCATGGAAGAAGAGCAATTGGTTGCCAACGCCGCTGCAATGGGCACAATTCTTAAGCGCGAATTGACGATCGGTTTGAAGGATGCAGTGGGGGTGACCGATATTCGCGGCCAAGGCTTGATGCTTGGCGTGGAACTAAAGCGACCTTGTACCGAAATAGTGCCGATGGCGCTTGCTGCCGGTCTGCTGACCAATGTGACGCAAGACAACGTCGTGCGAATTCTGCCGCCGTTGATCATCAATGAAAGCGAAACGCGCGAGATCGCCGCGCGACTTGTGGCGGTTATAACGCAATTCTTAAAAGAGGCGGCACCAGTGGCCAACAACAAAACATCCAAGGTGGCGGCATCGTGAAAATGAAACATTTTTTAAAGTTATCGGACTTCAGCAAAGATGAGTTTGACCACATCATTGCCCGCACCACCGTCCTGAAACAACGTTTTAAACAGTACATTCCCTACCAGCCGTTGACCGACCGGATGTTGGCCATGGTGTTCGAAAAAAGCTCCACCCGCACGCGGGTTTCGTTTGAGGCGGGTATCTATCAGCTTGGCGGACAGGCCATCAATCTCGATTCACAATCAACGCAACTCGGCCGCGCCGAGCCAATCGAGGATACGGCGCGGGTCATTTCGCGCATGGTTGATTTGGTAATGATTCGGACCTTCGAGCAAGAGAAAGTGGAGTCGTTTGCCGCAAACTCGCGGGTGCCGGTCATCAATGGGCTGACCAACGAATTTCACCCCTGCCAAGTCTTGACCGATGTGTATACCTACATTGAGCATCGTGGCGACATCGCCGGCAAAACGGTCGCTTGGATTGGTGACGCCAACAACATGAGTTATACCTGGCTCGAAGCCGCACGTATATTTGGATTCACCTTGAATGTCGCGACGCCCGCTGCCTATGCGATGGAGGACAAGCGAATTGCAGCAAGTGATCGCTCGCATTTAAAGATATTTACCGATCCAATGGCAGCAGCTAAAGGGGCCGACTTGGTGACCACGGACGTGTGGACGAGTATGGGTTATGAGGCAGAAACCGCCAAACGTAAAGCCGCCTTTGCCGACTTTATAGTCGACACCGAAATGATGAACATTGCCGCCAAAGATGCAATTTTTATGCACTGTTTACCCGCACATCGTGGTGAAGAGGTTGCAGAAGAAGTATTGGAAGGGGCGCAATCTGTGGTCTGGGAGGAAGCCGAAAACCGGTTACATGTTCAAAAAGCATTAATGGAGTATCTATTGCTCGGAAAGGTGCACGCGTAAGGCCAATTTAATTGGCAATAAACACAAGTAACGGCGCGCAGTTTGAGATGAAAGTGCTTCATTCTGACCGTCAATAAACAATAGTTGTATTTTGTTGGAGAAAAACATGAATCGATTCACAGTATTGTCCGCGGTAATTGCAACCCTCTATTTGTCGGTATCAGTTGTTTGGGCGCAAGCCGCCCCGACCGCTGCGCCAGCAGCAGCTACGCCGACAAAAGTTGAAAAGAAACAAATATTTGCTTTGGTCGCAGCAGTGGGTGATCAATTCACCTATGTGCGCCAAAAGGAAAGCACTGGTTCGAACATCATCGATAACAATATTCGCAATGTGATCCGGGTAAAAGGCAATGGCTTAAACCTCGCAGTATTGCGCGGCCTTGAAACCGGCATGATCGCAGCCAATCCGGACAGTGAATTCGAATACATCACCTTGAATCACGATGAATTGGAAGGGGTTTTGCCGCAAAATCGCGAGGCGGTGGCGATTGGCAAAATTGTCTCTGTGCTTGAAAAATATCCGAATCGCGAAAAGTGGGAGAAAATAATTGTCGCCACGCCAAAGTACCTGATGACCGAGCGGGCTGGGATGGGGCCAAAATTAAATGGAATTGGCGTGTACGTGCAGCCTCTCACTGGCGGCAGCATCGAGGGCAGCGAAGGCGAGCAGAACATCGATGTGTCCGCCCAAGGCGAATCCGACACCACCAATCCGGAAGACGGTAAAAAGAACAAGTCGAAAACCTACGTTGCGCCGTTTACCTATTTACAGGTATACGTGCTTGACCCAAAAACATTGCAGGTGATTGAAAAAGTAGCGCGGCATGACTTTGTTAAGTTGAATGATCCGAATTCGGTTGCTCTCGATGTTGGCAAAAGTATCCCGGTTGAAATGTTAGCCACCCGTATGAATACCTTAATCGAGCGTTCCGCTGCGCGTGCACTGGGAGAAACCGCAACCGGTGCAACGGTGACCATCAGCGAAATTAAGCCTCCCGTTGCTGGCAATACCGCAACACCTAAATAGTAGCCAATCGACGTTTTGGCGCGTTCAGTCGTATAATTTGCACGTGTTGGCAGCCGGCCAGCACGTGTTGGATCCCGCTTCGCCACCTCTACGGTTCTTGTGGTTTTGACCACAAGCGCCACCCCCCGCGAACGGTGACCTTTCCGGCGACAAGCGCAGTTCGAGACTCGGTAGGGCAATTGCGCGCATTGAGAGTTTAATTTTTATGAGCGAAGCTATCGGCCGAGTCGCGAGTTCTTCACCGCGAAAAACCGGCTCCAAACGCGAACATCCAAAACGAGTGGTATTGGCCTATTCCGGCGGACTGGATACGTCCGTTATTTTGAAGTGGCTGCAGGACGAATACCAATGCGAAGTCGTCACTTTTACCGCCGACCTTGGTCAGGGTGGCGAGGTCGAACCCGCGCGCAAAAAAGCGCTGGCCATGGGCATCAAAAAAGAGCACATCTTTATTCAGGATTTGAAAGAAGAGTTTGTGCGCGATTTTGTGTTCCCGATGTTTCGCGCCAACACCGTTTACGAAGGTGAATATTTGTTAGGCACCTCGATCGCCCGTCCGTTAATCGCCAAACAGCTGATTGAAATTGCAAAAAAAACCAATGGTGATGCCATTTCCCACGGTGCCACCGGCAAAGGTAACGACCAGGTGCGATTTGAGCTCGGTGCCTATGCATTGATGCCGAACGTCAAAATCATCGCGCCGTGGCGCGAATGGGATTTACTGTCGCGCGATAAATTATTGGCCTATGCGGACAAACACAAAATTCCGGTTGATTTCAAAAAACGCGTGGTTGGCAAAAGCGGTGGTGGTGCGCCGTACTCGATGGACGCCAACCTGCTGCATATTTCTTATGAGGGCGGCATTCTCGAGGACCCCAATTTTGAGCCGGAAGAAAGCATGTGGCGAATTACCGCCTCGCCGGAAAAGGCCCCTAACAAACCGGAAACGATTGAGCTGCAATATGTGAAGGGCGATATTGTCGCCATCAACGGCAAAAAATTGTCACCCGCAAAAGTACTGACCGAACTCAATCGTATCGGCGGCAAACACGGTGTCGGCCGCCTTGATATGGTTGAGAATCGGTATGTTGGAATGAAATCGCGCGGCTGTTACGAAACGCCGGGTGGCACGATTATGTTGAAAGCGCATCGCGCCATGGAGTCGATCACCATGGACCGTGAAGTGCTGGCGTTAAAAGATGATTTGATGCCGCGTTATGCACGCATGATTTACAACGGCTATTGGTTTTCGCCCGAGCGCGTGTTGCTGCAGTCACTCATCGATCAGTCACAGGTCACCGTGAACGGCACAGTGAAGTTAAAGCTCTACAAGGGCACCGTCATGTGTATCGGCCGCGAATCCAAAACCGACTCGTTGTTTGATCAATCCACCTCGACATTTGATGATGATGGCGGCGCATATAACCAGGCGGATGCGGACGGCTTTATCAAGCTGAACGCACTCAGATTACGCATCATCGCCAACAAGGCGCGCAGTCGTACCAAGTCTAAAAAATGAAAGCAGCCGCCCCTGAACCTCAGGGGCGGTAATTTTTGGGGGAACACTCATGCCATCGTTTGATATTGTTTGTGAAGCCAATAAAGTCGAGCTCAAGAATGCCATTGAGCAGGCCAACAAAGAGATCACCAATCGTTTCGATTTCAAAGGCAGTGATGCGCGAGTCGAGCAAAAAGAACTCGAGCTCACCTTGTTTGCGGATGACGATTTTAAGCTCAGCCAGGTCAAGGATGTGTTGCTGAATAAAATGGCCAAACGGCAGGTGGACGTTCGTTTGTTGGACGAAAAACCCAAGGAAAAAATCGGCGGCGACAAACTCAAACAAATCATCAACGTCAAAAACGGCATTGAAACCGAGTTGGCGAAAAAGATGCAACGCTTGATTAAGGACTCGAAGTTAAAAGTGACTGCGTCGATTCAGGGTGAAAGCGTGCGGGTAACGGGTGCCAAGCGTGATGACTTGCAGGCGGTGATGGCATTGTGCAAGTTAAAAATTGACGAAGTGCCCTTACAGTTCGAGAATTTCCGGGATTGATTGTCTAGCGATTGCCGCAGAGTGTAAAACAGCGCTGTCATTCAGAACGATTTTTTGCGAGGAATTCCATCCGGGCGAGGTGACGAAGAAATTCGCAACTTGCATCAAGCCGATGAGATTCCTCGTCGCTCAAAATCGGGCTCTGTCGGAATGACAGTCTGAGATGTTTTCATTGGCGTTTTTCGGTGTCAATTGAGCGTCAACCGGCGGTATCCAAATCCAGCCGAAAATAATCCCTCACCCCTCCGTCAACGCCAGCGCCTGCGCCACGCGCTCAATGGTATTACCGGTAATTTTTCTGCGCCAGGCACGTGCACCCGGCAGCCCCTTGTGCAAGCCCACCAAATGGCGACGTACGTTGTGGACATGAAAGTCCGGATTGACAGTGAGATGGCGGCCAATGTACGCTTCCATTTCTGCTTCAAGTTGCTCGCGTTCGGCAAAACCAAGCTCACCACCAAAAAAAGCGTGATCCCAAGTCGTCAGCCAATAGGGGTTGTGATACGCCTCGCGGCCGATCATCACGCCGTCAATGTGTTCGAGGTGTTGGTGAATCTCTGCCGTGGAATTAATTCCGCCGTTCATGACAATGGTTAACGCCGGGAAATCTTTTTTCAGCTGATAAACGTAGGGATATTTGAGTGGCGGAATTTCACGATTTTCTTTCGGGCTTAATCCTTTAAGAATCGCATTACGGGCGTGGGCGATAAAAACAGTGCAGCCTGCCTCGGCCACGGTACCGACAAAGTCGCGCACAAAGTCGTAGGATTCATTGGCATTGATGCCAATACGATGTTTGACCGTGATAGGAATAGGCGTCACATCAACCATGGCTTTGACACAATCGGCCACCAGTTTTGGCTCGGCCATCAGGCAGGCACCAAAACTTCCGCGTTGTACCCGCTCCGATGGGCAGCCACAATTGAGGTTGATTTCGTCGTAGCCCCAGTCCGCCCCCAATTTAGCGGCGACAGCGAGATCAGCCGCATCACTGCCACCCAATTGCAGGGCAATGGGATGTTCCTCGTGATTAAAATCAAGGTGGCGCGATTGGTCGCCATGAATCAGCGCGCCGGTCGTGACCATCTCGGTGTAGAGGCGGGTTTTTTGCGTGAGCAGGCGATGGAAATATCGGCAATGCCGATCGGTCCAATCCATCATCGGTGCAACCGACAACCGCCACGGGTTTGATTCTGAATTCATCATTGGTACATTTTACGATACAGATTCACCTGTCCTTGCATCAAACCGGTAATGGATCATTAGTTTTTGGCAAAATGGCGCGGCAGTCCGACTGCTTTCGGGCAAAATAACCGCATGTTAGAACTTCCCGTTTCGCAAAAATCAATCAGAGCCGCTGCTGTTGCGCTGGCACGCGGTGATTTGGTCGCCATGCCCACGGAGACCGTCTATGGATTAGCGGCCGATGCGACCAATGACCAGGCGGTGAAAAAAATATTTGCCGCCAAGGGGCGACCGAGTGATCATCCGCTGATTGTGCATGTTGCAAAAGATGTTGATTTGTCTGGATGGATTAAAGCGCTGCCGGAGGATGCCAAAAAGCTTATGGACAAATTTTGGCCGGGACCATTAACGCTGATTCTGAAAAAGTCCGCGCGCATATCGGACGTGGTCACCGGTGCACAAGACACGGTCGGCTTGCGTTGTCCGAATCATCCGATCGCACAGGCGTTGTTAACCGAGTTTGCCAAACTCGGCAGCGGAATTGTCGCCGCGCCGTCGGCCAATAAATACGGCCACGTTTCGTCAACCTCTGCACGGCATGTGCGTAACGAGTTTGGCAAGATGATCAACGCCCGCAAGATCGGCGGAATTACTTTGCTCGACGGTGGCATTTGTGATGTGGGTATTGAATCCACCATTGTTGATTTTTCACGTGGTGCGCCGGTGTTGCTAAGGCCGGGTGCGATTTCAGTCGAACAAATTTTTGCAACCATAGGCGTGTTGCCGGTTGGACGTGCAGATACGAACGCCCATGGCACGCCGCGTGTATCCGGGGACAAGGCGGCGCACTATGCGCCGCGCACGCCGATGCGATTGCTGGCGTCAGAGCAGGTGTTTGCCGAAGCCGATGCGGTGCTTGTAAAAGGGGGGCGCGTGGCGGTGCTGGCGTTTTCCACCAAGCCGAAAGTCAAACCATCCGCAGTGGGGGTCGGTGTTCGCAATGCCCGCCAAATGTTATGGATTCAAGCGCCGGCTGATGCGACCGACTATGCGCGCGATCTATACGCCAATATGCGCACACTCGACGCCGCCGGCACCGCGGCAATTCTCGTCGAGACACCGCCGACTGGTGTGGCGTGGGACGCGGTAAATGATCGTTTGCGCCGCGCCGCAGTGGGCGCCGGAAAGTAAGCGCTCCGATAGCAAGCAGCGAGGACAAAAATCCAAGCGGGATTCTAAACGTCGATTATTAACGGATCGTTTCAGGCATTTTGCCTTGAAACCGCGCTCTGAATGGCGATCTAGCTACGGCTATTTTTTAGCCGGTCCAGGCCGCTGCGTAAATCGTCGATCAAATCGTCTGCATCCTCCAAGCCGATTTGTAAGCGTACCAGCGGCCCCCCCTGCCATGGCTTGATGCTGCGGTGTAAATAGGCGGGCACCACCAAACTTTCAAAACCACCCCACGAATAACCCAGCCCAAAATATTGCAGGCCATCGATCATTGCCGCGACGGCATTATTTGAACAGGGGTTGAGTTCAATACTGAACAGACCCGCCGCCCCGGTGAAATCACGCTGCCAAAGCGCGTGGCCGGGATCGCCAGGCAACGCCGGATAAAGTACCCGTTTGACTTGTGGCTGCGCTTGCAACCAGGCCGCAATTTTTAGTGCACTCGATTGATGTCTCGCCAGCCGCACACCCATGGTGCGCAAACCGCGCAGCGTCAGGAAACAATCGTCAGGTGATGCCCGCTGGCCGAGATCACAGGTGGTTTGTTTGAGATCGGGCCACGACGCTTCATTGGCAACCACCAGACCGATGACGACATCTGAGTGGCCCGCATAATATTTGGTTGCCGGTTGCACCACCAGATCGGCACCGTGTTGAAACGCATTAAAGTGAAGACCGGTCGCCCAGGCATTATCAAAAATTACTTTTGCCCCATGTGCATGTGCAACCTCGGCAATGGCGGGCAGATCCTGAATTTCGAAAGTATGCGAGCCGGGACTTTCGGCATAAACAACCGTGGTGTTGGCGCGCATCAGCGAACGAATGTCGCCGCCAATCGTTGGATCGTAGTACGACGTTTCCACACCCATACGCGGCAAAAACGTGTCGCAAAAATTTCGGCTGGGGACATAAACACTGTCCGGCATCAATACGTGGTCACCGGTTTTTACCGAAGCAAGTATTGCCCCCGCAACTGCCGCCAAACCACTCGGAAAACTCATCGCACGATAACCATGCTCAATTTCGGCCACGGCATTTTCCAGCGCCAAAACCTGCGGCATATTGACAATGCCATAGGTGGGCACCGGTTCGCCATTGTTAAAGCGTTGTTGTGTTTCGTTCAGGTGCGCCACGGAATCAAACAACACGGTTGAGGCGCGATGGGTCGGCAGGTTGACCGTCATGGGTGTATTCGACGGCTTGCGGCCCAGCTGGGTCAATTTGGTATCGGTTTTCATTGGGCTTGGTTAGGTTGAATCGGCAACGACAACATTTGTCACACAGTCAACAACGCTGAATTCGATGTGTTTATTTTCAGCGGCTATGTTTAGCGCCAGACGCCGGCGTGTCCGGTTCATTTTCGAGCACTCGCAACAGGTTCGAAGTATCCATTCGACCCCAACCGGCGTCCACGAGTTTGCATAACTGTTCATGTACCAGTGTCGTCGCCGGCATGGGCAAGTGTTGGTTCCTGGCGGTGGTGGTGACCAGACCAAAATCCTTATGGTGCAATCGCGCTTCAATGCCGGCGGCAAAGTCGCGCGCGGCCATTTTTGGGCCCATTAACCCCAACATTTTTGAGCCCGCAAATCCGGACATCAGCGCCTCGACCACCTTGGTGGCGTCAACCCCGTTGGCGCGGGCAAACAACATCGCCTCGGCAATGCCCTGAATATTGATCACCTGCACGATCTGATTACACGCCTTGGTGACTTGTCCGGATCCGGTCGCACCCATATGAAAAATATTGCTGCTGAGGTGTGCCAGCAGGGGCCGCACTTGGGCAAGGGTTTCGGCGCTGCCTCCAATCATCATTGTCAGGTTGCCGGTTTCTGCGGCCTGGCTGCCACCCGAGACCGGACAATCGAGAAAGTGAATTTGTTTGGTCGCCAATTGCGCCGCAAAATTCTGCGTCGCGGCCGCATCAATAGTTGAGAAATCGCAGACAATCGTGCCCGGCTGCGCAGTTGAAATCACGCCGTGGGCGCTGAGTAAAACCATTTCGACATCGACCGTTGCGGTGACATTGACAAAAACAAAATCGGCGTCGGCCGCCGCCTCGCCAATGGAGCGTGCAACCACGGCGCCCAATTCGGCAAACGGTTTGGTTGCATCCGGCCGTCTGGCATAAACGGTCAGCGTGTGACCGGCAGCCATTAACCGGCGAACCATGTTGCCACCCATATTGCCCAGACCGATAAACGCTATTTTCATGACAGGATGTTTGTATGTGGAGGTGAGAGTGACAGTTTCGCCCAACTGCCAGGGCAGGACAAGTATTTTGAAATGGTGGCCGTTTCAATGCGAGGCTTACCGGTCGTCGAACAGGGCGACTCAGGCCATTCCAGTTTCCCTTTTAAAAGGCAGAAGTGCCTTGCGCCGGTCACCCATAAAATGAGTTTCGAGAGTTTCAACAGGTTCATGAACCATCATTGGTAAACACCGACGATAAAACGTAAAATTCAAGGGTCGGCCACCTATTCAGATGGCATGGTCACACCAGTAAAAGTAAAGCGCCCAATGAAAAGAATTGAATACACCCTCACGCAAGACTTGATCGAGTTGAATCACCTGCTCAAACACACCGGTTTTGCCGATAGCGGCGGCTCGGGTGGCGCCTTGGTCAGCACCGGTGTTGTAAAGGTGGATGGTCAGATTGAATTGCGCAAGCGCAATAAGATCCGCGCCGGGCAGGTGGTGCAAATCGCCGACAGCGAAATTTACGTTTTGGCTGGGTCAGCAGAGGCAATTGCAAATTCAGACATTAAGGCGGAAAAGAAACCTTTCGCCAAGCCAGTCGCGAAGTCAGGTGCCAAGCCAGCTGCAAAACATGGCGCAAAGCCATTCGCGAAGTCGGGTGCGAAACCGGGCACCAAGCCAGCCGCGAAGTCTTCCACGAAGTCAGGCGCCAAGCCAGACGCAAGGCCGGACCCAAAGCCACACGCAAAGCCAGACGCAAGGCCGGACCCAAAGCCACACGCAAAGCCGGACGCAAGGCCAGATCCGAAGCCGAACGCAAAGCCAAACGCAAAGCCGGATGCAAAGCCGGACACTAAGCCAGCTCCTTCTGCAGTAAAAAAATAGCGCGGTTATGGCGATCAAAGCCACCATTTTTAAGGCCGATTTGGCCGTGTCCGACATTGACCGCGGTGCTTACGGCAATTACCCGTTAACCATTGCCCGGCATCCGTCAGAGACCGATGAGCGCATGATGGTGCGGGTGCTGGCGTTTGCAATCCACGCCCATGAATATCTTGAATTTGGCAAGGGAATCTCCAGCGAGGACGAGCCGGCATTGTGGCGGCGTGATTTGACCGGCGCTGTGCAGGAATGGATTGACGTTGGTTTACCCGAGGAGCGCTTGTTACGACGTGCCTGCGGCAAAGCCGAGCGGGTAATTTTGTACACCTACGGTGGACGGGCGGTCGATGTTTGGTGGCAGGCCAACAAAAAAGACCTGATTAAACAACCACGACTCATCGTGATTGACGTGCCAACGGAAGCCAGCCGTGCGTTGGCCGCGTTGGCGAACCGAACCATGACCTTGACGGCGACCATTCAAGAGCAGCAAATATTTATTGCCGATGGAAATACGTCGGTCCAAATTGAATTGCGGAAACTTCACCCCGCGTAATTCGTTGCGCACGCACCCTCATCGTAAAAAAATCTGTCATGCCGACGGAGAACGGTTTTATCGTGCGACGAGGAATCTCATCGGGATGTTCGGATTTGAAGTCAGTCATCGGCACCATTTCATGCGGATGGGATTCCTCACGAAAAGTCGTTCGGAATGACAGGAAAAAAAATGCCCACCATCTTTCGATGGCGGGCATTTTTTATTTCGGTGTCACTGCGGCATAAAGATATGCCGCCCGTGACAATTATTTCCCGGCAAAGTTACTGGCTTTTTTCCAACCACCACCGTCTTTGCTGGCGGTGCTGGCAGGCAATGCCTTACCGACAAAACCGGCGCTTGGTTTACCGGCAAAACCGGACGACGGCTTGCCTGCAAATCCAGCTGACGGCTTACCGGCAAATTTGTTGTCGCCTTTGCCTTCAAACTTGGCAAATGCCGGCTTGGCAGTGTGTGGACCACTTGGTTTGCCGAAGCTCGATTTCATTGCACCGTCTTTGGACCAATGGCCAGTGTCGGCACGTGGGCCGCGGTCATTGCGGTCATTACGGTCATTGCTGCGGCCGCCGTTGCCAGCGTAACCACCACCATTGCCACCAAAGCCGTTGCCTGCGCCGCGTGGCGGGCCGCTACGACCAAAACGTTTGCCAGGAGGCGGCTTGTCAAATACCTTTTGTTTCGGTTCCATACCCGGAATGCTGATGACCGGAATCGGTTGCGTGGTAAAACGCTCGATGATTTTCACCTGGAAATTTTCGCGCACATTGGCGAGCGAAATCGCGATACCACTGCGTCCGGCACGGCCGGTACGGCCAATACGGTGCACATAGTCTTCGGCCTGACGTGGCAGGTCAAAGTTGATCACGTGTGAAATGCCTTGTACGTCGATACCGCGGGCGGCAACGTCGGTGGCCACCAATACGCGCAAACGACCACGCTTGAGGTTTTCGAGGGTGCGGGTGCGGGCACCCTGTTTCATGTCGCCGTGTAACGCGGCGGCGGCGTGACCTTGATTAATCAGGTCGAGCGCCAAATCATCGGCAGCGCGTTTGGTCGATGTGAACACAATCGCTTGCTGCAGCTCGGTATCGCGCAACAGATGATCGAGCAAACGATTTTTGTGGGAAAGATCGTCGACAAAATGCAATCGCTGTTCGATATTTTTGTGATGTGTTTTGTGACCGGACACGTCAATACGCACCGGATTTTTCATCATGTCACCAGCCATGCTGGTGATGCTGTTATCGAGCGTGGCGGAGAACAACAAGGTTTGACGGTTGGTCGGGATTTGTGCAACCACGGCGTCGATGTCGTCTTTGAAACCCATGTCGAGCATACGGTCGGCTTCGTCAAATACCAAAATTTGCAAACGCGAAAGATCAACACGACCGGATTGCATTTGATCGAGCAAACGGCCGGGTGTTGCAACCAGAATATCAACGCCCGCTTTCAACAAACGGTTTTGGACCGGGTAAGGCATGCCACCAACAATCGAAACGGTTTTGATGCGCTTCATTTTCACGCCGTAAACTTCAGCGGCTTTGGTCACCTGCATGGCGAGTTCGCGGGTTGGCGTCAACACCAATACGCGCGGACCGCGGCCGACGACCGGATGTGGTTCGCTCAATATTTGCAAAGCAGGCAACATAAACGCTGCGGTTTTGCCGCTACCCGTTTGTGAAGAAACCAAAACGTCGCTGCCGGCCAAAACTTCAGGAATCGCCTTCGCTTGTACGTCGGTCGGGTCGGTATAGCCGGTTGCCGCAATGGCTTCGAGGAGGGCTTTGTTCAAGCCAAGTGTTTCAAATTTCATTTTCAACTTTCAATCGTGACCACTCTGCTCCACACGGAGACAAAGAAATCGTTACGCGATCACACTTGATCGCAAAAAGAGGCACAGCAATAGCCAACACACAAAATTTCGCGTGTGGTCACGATTTCGACAGGGAATTGAAAATCGCGGTTGATGCGCCAACATCGGCACCAACCTATATGCGATTCGAGAAAGGCGTCTAACAACAAGCCTGAAAAGAGAAAAGCGGGGCGGGGGACGATGAACTTATTTACTACTATCGCGTTGCAGCTAACAACCCTTGCTGCATTGCACAAACGCGAGTTTACGGCAATCGATACCAAAAGGCCAGCAAAAAAGCGTGAATTTTCATGGAGATAGCATTAGCCGCATAAGCAGGCCTTATCCTTTATAGGAAAAAGCTATGTCTGACGGGTCGTTTCAGCTGTTTTGTCCTCAAGTTCCCTGTCATTGCTAGACTTTCGTCTATTTCTATTGCGTACCAAGCGCTCGTGTAGTTCGGTAATCTTCAGGCTGGCCGTTTTTTCGAAACACGCTGGGAAAAAAGCGTGAACCAGGGCCGCGCCTGCTGCTGCGGACAGTTCCAGAGCAAAACTGAATGCGACCGCAAAATGTTGCCAATAGGATTCGCCGACGCTGGCGGGGTGTTTGGTAAAAAAGTTAGGCATAAAGTCCGTTCAAGGGCAAATTCGCCGGACCAGTGTATCGCGTGCTTTGCGAAAAATGGTTGCGAATATTGCGCAAAAACGCATATTTGGAGAAATTAATCCTACGAAATTCCTTTATATGGAAATAAATTCTTTTGATGGGTTTGACAAACTCATCCTCAAACACCTGCAGGAAGACGCTTCAATCAGCTTGAACGACCTCGCCGCGGCAATCAAACTCTCGCCCACCCCCACCTGGCGACGGGTGCAACGTTTGGAAGCGGCCGGCGTGATTCGCAAGCGGGTTGCGTTGTTGGATGCGGCAAAAATTAATTTGGGGGTAACCGTTTTTGTCGGCGTTAAAACCAATCAACACAATTCGTCTTGGCTTGATCAGTTCGCCGCGGCGGTGGCGGGCGTGCCGGAAATCGTCGAGGTCTATCGCATGAGTGGCGACCTCGACTACCTGCTGCGTGTGGTGGTGCCGGACATCGCCGGTTATGACGCGGTTTATCGCAAACTGATTAACTCTGTCGAGTTGTTTGACGTCAGCTCCAGTTTTGCCATGGAGCAAATGAAATTCACCACGGCGTTGCCGCTGGACTACGTCTAGGCGTGACCGGAAAATAATGACCGACGGGAACGTTCCTGCCGGTCATTATTTAGTTATTGGAGCGGCGTGGCGGTATATCCCGCAGGCAATGCGCCAACGTCAAGTAGCACTGTGGGTACACCCAAGTTTGCGACCATTAGCCAAACCGCAAAGCGGCCGTCTGGTTTGAGCCAGACAATATCCAAAATGCCGTCCCCGTTCAAATCAACGGCATCAAAAAACTGCCAGGTCACGTCAGCCGAAAAAAACGAACTCAGGCTCGTCGGAATGGTTTGGTTGGTGGTGGTGCACGACGCATTCGGATCGTCCGGATTAGCGGACGGTGGTGGCAAGGTTAGGCCGGTTCCGTCAAGAACAATCACGCGATTTTGTCCGGTCGCCAAGTCGCGGACAAATGCTTCGCCCAATTTGCGACCGGAGAAATCACCAACCTTCATTGCCGTGTATCCCGTCGGGATGAATCCGCCCAGATAGTTGGCGCAGGTGCGGCTGGAGGTTGCCATCAGCACCCTTAACCGGCCATCCGGACCCAGGTACAACATATCTGCCGCACGGTCTTTATTGACGTCAATTGCGCCAAGCAGTCGCCAGTTCAGTGGTGCGCCACCACGTTTGCGAACTTGGGTGACAGCCGATCCATTTGTGAACCAAATATATGACACGCCGGTGTCGTCAATATTCGGTGACTGGCCGGTGAACCGCCAAACCAAATCACCCAGACCATCGCCGTCCAGATCACCGACTGCCTGCAGCTCCCAAGTGCGCTTTAGTGGCCGCAGCAAAAAATCGCTGCCGGCAAGGTAGTCCGACCAAACGCGGACGTCGCCAAATTCACCCTGGACGATGCTTTGATAAACAAGATCCGGCACGCCGTCGCCACGCAAATCAGCATTACCAACCACGCGGAAGGCGACCCCGGGATCGGCAGTTGGCGTGAATTGAAGTTGATTGTTGACCAAATCCGCACGCATTGATTGCCCGGCGCCGGAACGAAGTCGTAATGGTTTCGGTCCGCCGGCAATTGCAACACTGATATTTAGCGAGATCGCCCCTGCAGGCAGGAAATTTGTATTGCCTGCTTGTGTGGCGGAAACCGTACATATACCGACCGTCAAAAAACTGAGCGTATTGTTAGCAACGGAACAAATCGACGGCGTACTACTTTGAAATGCCACTGCCAACCCGGAGCTGGCAGTGGCAGTAAGCGCCAAACTTCCATTCACATTACCAAATGACGGGACCGAAAACGCAATGGTCTGTGCGCCCTTATTTATCGTAATCGTATAAGCACGATAACCGGTTGCGCCACCGGAGTCGGACACTGTTACGGTGGCGTTGAATGTACCAATGGCGCTTGGTGTTCCAGACAAGATGCCACCCGCGAGGGTGAGTCCCGGAGGTAGTGTTCCGCTGGTGACGGCAAACACATACGGGGCGACACCACTCGACGACGAAAAGGTGGCGGCCGGGTAAGCATTGCCAAAACTCCCGGCTGGCAGGGTGGTCGGGTTCAATGGAATGCCGACCAACTGTCCGCCCGTGAGGGTCCCACTGCTCGCAGCGTTGCCAATGTCGCCGTTGTAGTTGGCAGTAATGGTGCGCAGCCCAAGCGTTGCAAAAGACGTACTACAGACGGCGAGGCCAGACGAGACCGCCGCCGCACCGCAGCCGGCGATGATGACACCACCATCTCGAAAAGCGACTGTCCCAGTTGCAGTGTTGGCAACTAAGAACGATGACAATGCGATTGGGCCGACCGAGCCAACAATCGCATTATTGGCGCCAGCGGCAGAAGTTGCAGTGCCATGTTGGGTATAGGTCACCGCCGGCGTTTGGCCGGTGGTTAAATTCACGTCCGACAAAAAAAGCTTTAGGGTGTCTGTTTCAGCCACCCCGGGCCCGCCGGCGGTGACCTGGAAAATTACGAAGTCATCACCAATCGCACCGCCCGAAACCTTGCTCACACTCGCAAATGCGGCCGGCGTGGTTTGATCGGTAAAATCGCCGGCGCTGACGGCCGATGCAAACGTTGCACCACCAGACAAACTGTGGCGATAGTATCGGAACTGACCGGCAGTCGTGCCGAATTTCGCCGTAAAGGTCACGTTATAACGCGATGCTGGAACGACTGCCGCCGAAAATGTCACGGCATTGCCCGCAAAACTCGGGTTAAGACTGGACGTCACCGTGGTTGTTGTGACAACCTGTGCTGTGGCAGTCAGGGCTAAGGCCGAAAGCACACCAATCACACTACGGCATGCATACAAAAACAAACTGCCCTTTGTATCAGGTGTGAACGAATCAATTGAAAATTGTTTGGTTTTCATGGTTTGCCTTGAAATTTATGCGCGGATAACAGATAGCGAATAAGAACGGTTGCGATTTAACAAAAACGCATAGTGCGGAACGGGTTTTCAACGACAATGTTCCCAGCCAAAATAAATTGTAGTCTAAATGCGTTCTGATAGTGAGACGAATGTAACGGATGGCGCTAACCAATCGATAACTGGGAGTGCCAATGAATTCCATAACGAATGGGTCCTAAGCATTTCGTATGGATGTCTCTTAACGGCGACTGACCGGCGTCCTGCTCGCCCGCCACATGACCCGCCACATGAAATACGCACCTGCTGCAATCATTGGTATACACAGCCATTGCCCGCGTGATAAACCGAGTGCGCCGAGGCCGAGAAAACTATCCGGTTCGCGGGCGAATTCGGCAAAAAAGCGGAATCCGCCATAACCGAGTAAAAACATTGCCGACACCGCCCCGACTGCACGTGGTTTTTTGCTGTACCACCACAGCAGCACAAATAAAAACACCCCTTCACCAAGCACGTTGTAAATCTGTGAAGGATGGCGGGCAATTTGCGTTGCATCAACTTGTGGAAACCACATCGCCCACGGCCAGGTGCCGGCGTCGGTGATGCGCCCCGGCAATTCGCCGTTAATAAAATTGCCGATGCGCCCGGCGGCCAGCCCGGTCGGCACCAACGGCGCAATGAAGTCAGTCACCTGAAAAAACGAGCGATCGTGTTTACGCCCCCACCACCACATCGCTACCAACACGCCCAAAAAGCCGCCATGAAAACTCATGCCGCCCTGCCAGACATAAAAAATTTCAATTGGGTTGGCGAGAAACCGCTCGAATTGATAAAACAAAATGTAACCCATACGACCACCCAGCACCACACCGAGAATGCCGTAAAACATCAGGTCTTCCACCACGGCAGGGTTGTAACCGAGGTCGGGTCGGCGTTTGGCATGCATCCGCCCGAGCACAATAAACAACACAAAGGCGGCGACGTAGGTCAAGCCGTACCAATGGATTTTGAGGGGGCCAAGCGCCAGCGCCACGGGATCAAACTGCGGGTGAATCAACATAAATGCACCAAAAATAGGTTACGTCAATCGGACCGGTCGATTATCGCACCCGCGTGCACAACAATGTTCCGGAATGGTTCGGCCAGCGTATCTAAGGCATCCGGTAGAATCGGACATCCCGTTTTAATCTCACTTGCAAAGCACTCCCGACCATGGCCACCAATAAATACCGCTCATTCACCATCACTCAGGGCAATGAACGCGCCCCCAATCGCTCCATGTTGCGCGGCATAGGTTATGGTGATGATGATTTTTATAAGCCGTTTATTGGTTTGGCCAACGGCCACAGCACCATGAACCCGTGCAACGCCGGCATTCAGCCACTGGTGGATGCCGCCGATAAAGCCATCCGTGAGTCGGGTGGCATGCCACAAATGTTTGGCACCATCACCGTCACCGACGGTATCTCGATGGGCACCGAAGGCATGAAGTATTCGTTGGTATCGCGTGAAGTGATTGCGGATTCAATTGAAACCGCGTGCCAATCGCAATACATGGATGGTGTGCTCGCCACCGGCGGCTGCGATAAAAACATGCCCGGTGCGATGATCGGTATTTGCCGCATGAATATCCCCGCCATTTTTGTATATGGCGGCACCATCAAGCCCGGCCGTCACAAGGGCAAGGACCTGCAGATTGTCAGTGTGTTCGAAGCTGTCGGCTCACTTAACGCGGGCAAGATGGATGCCGAGGAGTTTGGCTGTATCGAGCGCCACGCCATCCCCGGTGTGGGTGCCTGTGGTGGCATGTACACCGCCAACACCATGTCGGCGTCATTCGAGGCACTGGGTATGTCGCTGCCGTATTCATCCACCATGGCCGCAGAGGATGATGAGAAAAAAGTCTCTGCTGCAGAATCCGCCCGCGTGCTGGTGGCGGCCGTCAAGAAGGGGCAAAATTCCGGCCTGCGGCCACGCGATATTGTCACCCGCAAATCGATTGAGAACGCCGTTTCGGTCATCATGGCGGTCGGCGGCTCTACCAATGCCGTGTTGCATTTTCTGGCGATCGCCCACGCGGCGGATGTCGAATGGACCATTGATGATTTTGAACGCGTGCGCAAAAAGGTTGGTGTGTTTTGTGATTTAAAACCGTCCGGCAAATACGTCGCGGTGGATTTACACAAAGCCGGTGGCGTACCGCAGGTGATGAAGATGCTGTTGAAAGCGGGCCTGTTGTTTGGTGACTGTATGACCATCACCGGCAAAACCATCGCCGAAACCTTGGCCGATATTCCTGATGCGCCGAGGGCGGACCAAGACGTGATTCGCCCATACGACAACCCGATGTACAAAGAAGGCCACTTGGCGATCTTGAAAGGTAACTTGGCGCCCGAAGGTTGCGTGGCCAAAATCACCGGCCTCAAAAACCCCGTCATCACCGGGCCTGCGCGTGTGTTTGATTCCGAGCCGGAATTGATGGACGCCATCATGGCCGATAAGATTACGCATGGCGACGTGGTGGTGCTGCGCTACGAGGGCCCGAAAGGCGGCCCCGGCATGCGCGAAATGTTGGCGCCCACCTCGGCACTTATTGGCAAAGGCTTGGGCGAGACGGTGGGCTTGATTACCGATGGCCGATTCTCTGGTGGCACATGGGGCATGGTGGTCGGGCACGTTGCACCCGAAGCGTATGTGGGCGGCACGATCGCGCTGGTGCGCGAGAATGACTCCGTGACCATCGATGCCAAGCAGCTATTGATTCAGCTGAATGTGGATGATGTCGAGATCGCAAGACGCCGAGCCGAATGGAAAGCGCCTGCGCCGCGATATACGCGTGGTGTGTTGGGCAAATACTTTAAGTTGGTGGGGACGGCCTCGAAGGGGGCGGTGACGGATTAGTGTTTTCTAAAAAAAGACACTCAACATGAAAGAAGTTTTCAAGTCAACCGATAGCGAAATCGCGTGGATCGTTGAACGCGTACGCCAAACAGTCTCTGCGGACTGGGCGAAAAAAGAGTCGCCACAAACTGTGGCTGCAGAGACACCCCTTGCGGTCGACGTCGCCGCTATCTTGAACAATGTGTTCTGGGCAAGCTTGCTCGCAGAAGAGGGGCGACCATGTCTGCCATGTGTTTTTTTTGGCGAGCCAAAAACTGACACCCTTCAATGGAAGCTATTGAACGGTCTAGTTCTAAATCCGAAAAATTTGGCGAAGCTTTCCTCAGGAACTGACGTCGAACAATGTTGGATCGGGATTCACAGGAATGCCGAAGGATTGCTTGAAATGTGGGGAATCGTTCCGTTCCCCGTCACACCGGGGCTAGCCGTCCATGCCGCTGATCCGGGTAGTTTGGTGGTCAAAAACTCTCTCAGCTGCCTTGCGCTCTTCAAGCCAAACCAAAAGCCGATACTACTCGATGAGGCTGCAAGTTTTGGGTCGACGGTTCTCTCAACCTTTTTTCTCCGGCAACAATTTGCGGGTCAGATAGACGATGCTGCAATCGACGCGATGCTAGCAATTATCAAATCGATGGCCAAGAGACGCCTAGGTGGGGCGCTGCTCATGGTAGATCCGGCTGACGATTCTTGGAGGTCCGCTGTAGATCACAGTTATGAGTTCTTACAAAACATATCGTTGGGTGCAGCCGTTGAAGCAACTAAGGCGGCTTCGTCTAGCGTGTTTGAGAAGATGGGTGCCACTACTCTCCCCGAAGCACTCAAATGGAATTTGGTGGGTTTGCCGGAGCAATTTCGAGAGAAACATCTCTCCCGAGTATCTAAGATTATCGCCATCATCACTCGAATTTCATCTGTTGACGGGGCGGTTGTTGTTGATCCAGAACTTCGATTGCTCGGAGCCGGTGCAAAAATCATAGCAGCTGTACCAAGTGACACAAGCATTCAGATCTGGGAACTGGACGAGACCAAGGGCTACGCATTTCGCTCGGGAACACACGGCGATCTAGGCGGTACAAGACACCAATCGGCGGCAAGATTCGTCCACAGCTATAACGCAGGCCTGGCATTTGTTGTATCTCAGGACGGCAGAGTGACATTGCTTTATGCCAATTCGAAAGAAGGCGCTTTTGCAGTGAAGGTTGAACCCTATATGCTTCCCAGCTAGCCGTGTTGTAAAGAACCGCCTGAAAGTTATCGGCCTGACACCTTTCATGGGTGGCGGTGATTGGCACCACCTTAGTCGGATATTTAGCGACGAATGGAATCGAGCAGCGCTTGGCAGGTGGCTAGAATTGTTTGGTAACGGCGAGACGCTGGTCACAGCGAGTTTTTCGTAGACTTTGGTCATCTACTGGAGCGGGTATGAAGAAAGCCCACACGCACTACGACAATCTGAAGGTTGCGCGCAATGCGCCTATAGAGGTTATCCGCGCAGCATTTAAGACGCTTTCACAGAAGTATCATCCTGACAAAAATGCCGGCGATGAGGCACACAAAATTATGTTGCTCATCAATGCTGCATACGACGTACTGTCAGACCCTGAAAAGCGGCAACAACACGACGCCTGGATACTCCAGCAGGAGCAAGCGCTCGACCCGCCCGAACAGGAACCGCCACGACAGTCAACGGGTGCGGGTGATGTCAACGGCGCTTACTTCTCACAACATGGGCAGCCTAGCGAAGTGATGTTTCGCAGTCTGTCTACTGACACGAGGCACAGACTCATTCAGCGTGTGTTGTCGACCCGCGGTGATGTGGTGGCATTTCCGCTTGACAGGGTTGGTTGGAAATATTGTTATGTCGTCATTCTGCTCTGTTGGTTCTTTTTTTTGTTCCACGCTTCTGGCGATTCACGGTGGAGCTTCGATGCGTCCGCAATCTATGCGGCATTAACGCTGATTGCGGCTTTCCTGTTAGGCGTAAATCTTGTGTGGATTTATCGATGGCATACATCACCGCTGAAATCAATGCTACTGATTACACCCCTTTACCTAATTAAGACCCAGCTTGATCGCATTGCTTACTGGCCTATCTGGGCAGTTGGCGAAATGAAAGCGACACACAGTTTTTCAAATGGCTCGTATCGTTATACCTACCTTGAAATCTTGCTAAATCGAGAATGGTGCACGTTTGCCATATCACCCGAGTCGGCGTACGCGAACCTATGTTTAGCCCTGGCTGAAAAGCGCTCCGCCCTTCAATCCGCTATTGCTGCTCGAAACCTTGATTACATTCTGGCAAATGACGATTTCGGCGCTGAGCAAGCAAGGGCGGCAGTTCGTATTCCTAAGCTGGAATCGCGAGATTTGGTTGTTGTTGTCAGTAGCCTAGTTGTAGCGGCGATCATCTTCATGATGGCTCATCACAGAAATGTCGGCGCACCGCGCCCGCCACCACCATCTGCACTGCCGCATAACAATGCGACAGGTGCGGCGCTCACGTATTCTCGGCCGCAGCTCACACCTTATGGCAAGCCTTGGCCCAATCGAGCGACCTACCTAGATGGCGCGCCAATTTTTGAGACGGGCGGACCTTCCGCAGTAACAATTGACAACAGCCGCAACGATTCTGACGTGTTCATTCGGCTTTACTCTTTGAAATACACCAATCCCAAACCAGTTCGCGACGTATTTGTGCCAGCGAATGGTTCGTTTCAGATCACATCGGTGTCGGTCGGTACGTACGACATCAGGTATCGCCTACTTTCATCAGGCGTGTTGCTTCGGTCAGACCCAATCACCTTGCGGCAGGATGACAGAACCTACTCAAACGTCACTGTTACCTTATATTCTGTTCCGCAGGGTAATTTAAAAACTCATTCGCTTACAGAGCGGGAGTTTTGAATAAAATTAAATGGGTCAGCAACTGTCTTGGGAATTAAAGGGGCCAGGGTCGATTATTTTCCGCAAACCCTAGCATCGACAAGCATCTTCAGCTTGTTGTGTTTGAAAACTCCCGCTCCGCCTAGAGTTTTGTGAATTAATTCAGTGACGTCTGGCCGGCGGGCGCAGACTATAACGCTTGACGTTATATAACAGGCAGCGTTACACTGGCTCCATGATTCTCAATTTCGCCGACAAGGAAACCGAGCGTATTTGGGACGGCGAAGTTCCCCGACGCTTGCCAATTTCGATTCAAGCGATTGCGCGAAGGGAACTTCGTATGATCAATAACGCGAGACGCCTTGATGATTTACGCATCCCGCCCGCCAATCGGTTCGAAGCCTTGAAGGGACAACTGAAGGGTCAGCACAGCATTCGCATTAATGATCAATGGCGAATTTGCTTTCGATGGGGTGATGCGGGCGTCGCCGATGTACAAATTGTGGATTACCACTGAGGTCGTAAATGAAAGCTAAAACACTGCCAAATATTCACCCCGGCGAAATTCTGCTTGAAGAATTCCTGCTGCCCATGGAAATCAGCCAAAACGCGCTCGCACGCACGACGGGCGTTCCGCCACGTCGTATCAACGAGATTGTGCTGGGTAAACGCGGCATTACCGCTGATACGGCGTTGCGACTAGCCAAGGCATTTGGCACCAGCGAGGGATTTTGGTTGGGGTTGCAGGCGGACTACGATTTGGAGGAATCACGCAAGATCATTGGCGCAGATCTCGATCTCATCGAGCCATTGGCGGCTTAGAGGGCCGGAAGGATCGATATGTTTGGTTTTTTCAAGTGTGCGAAACAATGACGCTTGATGAACGCATCACCTTTAATGCCAACCAATGCGGTGGCCATGCCTGCGTGCGTGGCATGCGTATCCGGGTTGCCGACATTCTCGACATGCTGGCGCTGGGTGTCACCGAGCCGACGATTCTTGCGGATTTTCCTGATCTTGCCATTGAGGATATTCGCGCGTGTTTGCATTTCGGCGCGCAGCGTAGCAGTATCGCCCGGCTTACTCTCTGACTATTCCAAACACAGCATTGGAGGCACCCAATGAACCGTCGACAATCTCTCGCCGCCGTTCCTGTGCTCGGCTCGATGATCTTTGCGCCAGGTAGTGGGCGCGCGCAGCAGTCGGGCAACACCACTGAGCCGCGGGGTTTACAACAAGGTCAGCAAGCACAGCCAGCACAATCGGCCACTTTCATCACCCGCGCCATCCCGTCGAGCGGCGAGCGCATCCCCGCCATCGGCCTCGGCACCTGGCAGACCTTTGATGTCGGCGCGAGTGTGATTGAGCGCGCACCGTTGCTGGAGGTGTTGCGTGAATTCGTCGCCCTCGGTGGGCGGGTGATTGATTCGTCGCCGATGTATGGCCGCTCGGAGGATGTGGCCGGTGAGCTGATGCGGGCCATCGGTGCGCCAGCCAACATGTTTGTGGCGACCAAAGTCTGGACACGCGGCGAGACCGCGGGCATTGCACAAATGCGCGCGTCAATCGAAAAATTGGCGACCCAAAAAGGCAAGGCACTCGATCTCATGCAAGTGCATAACCTGGTTGACGTTGACACACACTTAGCCACGCTTGCCGCGTGGAAGCGCGAAGGCCGGGTGCGCTACGTGGGCATTACGCATTACACCGAGAGCGCGTATGGCGAGGTGGCGGCGCTGCTTGAAAATCAAAAGCCCGGCGCGATTGATTTTTTGCAGATCAATTATTCGGTGGCCGAACGCAGCGCGGAGAAAACCCTGCTGCCGCTGGCCGCCAAGCGCGGCATTGCGGTGATCATCAACCGACCGTTCGCCGGCGGTGAGTTATTGCGCCGATTGCGAGACGTGCCACTGCCTGCCGTCGCAAACGAGATCGGTGCCACCTCATGGGCGCAGCTGCTGTTGAAATTCGTGTTGAGTCACACTGCGGTAACGTGCGCAATTCCGGCCACCTCCAAGGTCACGCATTTGCGCGACAACATGGCGGCGATGGCCGGGGCGGGTGGGGTATGGCCCAACGCAAAACAGCGTGCGCAAATCGTGACGGCGGTGTCTGGCTAACAACGTCGTGTTGCGACAGGTCGGAATGAATTTCCCTAGCCTGCATATTTCATGGGGTTGCGTTCGAGAGTGGGTCGATGGGCGTGTGATTTTTCGTTCGACTGACGACGGCATAGCTGGCTATGCCACGGGAAGAGAGCGGAAAAGCGCATGTTCAGCGGCCTGCTATCGAGCGCAAAGGCCCAATGCCCGGTCAAAACCAAATTGGATGGCAAATTGCGGTAAAACTTTACGGGCAAGTCCTCAAGCGGAGGGGGGCCGACCCGTGAAATATGCAGGCTAGATTCTATTGCGACGGTCACCCCTTCGAATGTCGTGCGAACCTGACGGAACCACACACCGAGGTGCAGCGATCAAGGTTTTGCGACGGCTGATGGTTTTTTTAATGCACCCGTGCCGGGGTTTGCCTTCATACCGGCATCCGCACGCGCTTGACTCAGGAGTGCGGTGCATTTGCTGTCTTGATCCTTGCCGAAATCGAGGAGTGGGAGCAGTGCGCCAAGTCCGCCAGTGGCCACGCCAAGCGCGACCGCAAGGCCGCTTCGCGCAATCACGCCCCCCAGCTCTGGCCTGATACTCGGCGATTGGAATGAGCCCGTCACGGCGATGGGGCCACGTAGCGTCGCCAGGCTGAAGCCTTTGGCGCGCGATACCAATCTCAGATGCAGAGACTCGTCGATGAAATTGACGTTGCCCTGCCCAACGACATTGACCTTGGTGGTATCGAGCACCAAATCCTTGACGGTGAAAATACCCTTGTCCGCCTTAAAGTTTGCGACTGCGCAGCGGATGGGAATTTGTTTGTCGCCGCCGACCAAGAGCAGCAGCGAATTCGCGATATCAAGATTAGCCAGACGCACGGTGAGCTCACCCACCGAGCCGCCGTCCATCATCAGCACTGCCTCGCCGTCGGCTACTGCCATCATTTGTGCAACCGAGTTACCGCTGGCATGCAATTTTACGCGACCGTTGATCGACCCGGTATCGGCGGCAGCAAGTGTTGAGCCGGGGAACAATTTACCCAGTCGCAGCCCCGTCGCAACAATGTCGGCACGCGAGACAATGCGCGGCTGTCGCCCGTCCATTT
>JAYTBF010000067.1:0-5523 GCA_043737175.1 Burkholderiales bacterium | reverse complement strand
GGGAGCGAAATCAGGTACGTCCGGTCGCCAAAGCCACCGCATTCAGAATCGTCGCATAAGAGCGGGCGCAGATCAATATTTCGCTGACGCACTCCACCACGCTTCCGCACACGGGTGCTAACGGTTTTTGACATTTGATGATCGTGGTTTTGCGCGGCCCGCCGGACGCCAGAAGTTGAGACCGGTCGTGATGTTGCCTGCGCAGTAAGCAAGTAATGCCGCATTAATGAACGCGGCAAGAACTCTAGCACCAGCGCTCCATTCAGGCACTTTTGTCTTGGAACGCCGCGCCAGTGATAGTGTTTGTTGATTGAGCGGCGCACTCACGCTACACCGATTTTCGCCCCCGTCACACTTTGTTCACACCGCTGCTGCCATCGCCAGGCATCCACACACATTTGCTCCAGCCCCCGCTGACATTTCCAGCCCAGCAACTGGTGGGCGAGGCCTGGGTCAGCCCAACACTGGGCTATATCGCCCGCCCGGCGTGGGCCAAACTTGTAGGCAACAGCGCGGCCACTGGCGTGCTCGAAAGCCTTGACCATCTCCAGGACCGAATATCGACGGCCGGTGCCGAGATTGACGGTCAGCACGCCGCCCTGCCGATTCAGGTAATCGAGTGCGGCGACGTGGCCATCTGCCAGATCGACGACATGGATGTAGTCGCGCCTGCCGGTGCCGTCCGGCGTAGCGTAGTCGTTACCCCAGACACTCAGAAATTCGCGGCGGCCAATGGCCACTTGCGCGACAAACGGTATTAGATTGACACAGGTGGCCGAGAAAGATATATTAAATATATCAATTCAGCCATTTTCGAAAACATCATGACGACCACATCGAAACCAGATCAACTGTTACTCCGTTTCCGGCCAAGCGACACGCAGAATGGCATCAGCCGTTCAACCGTGGAGAAATTGGCTGAATACCTCGGTTTCACAGGGGAAACACAAGTGATTCACTATGCGTTGCGCAAGTTGGCGAAAGAAGTGTTGCCCGCCTATGAAGCCGACGACGGCGAGCTGACACCGGCGCAGTTGGCCGCAATTCGCAAAGCGATACCCCAGGGCCGCGCAAAATCGGTCAAGTCGAGCTTGTTCTGAAGCATGGGGAAACATTGGTGGCCGGCGCCGGAAGCAGGCGAAATCGTATGGTGTCACTTCCCGGAAAACAAGGGAATCAAGCCGGGGCCGAAGCCTCGACCTGCTATGATCGTCAAGGTATTTGACGACCAAGCGCCCCATTTCATTGTATTGGTGGCCTACGGCACCAGCCAGAAAACTGACCAACTCCGCTCGGGAGAGTTTCTTATTGCAGATCGCGAGGCGGCGGCGTACCAGCTTGCAGGGTTAAGCTACGCAACAAAATTCAGTTTCCACAATACAGTTGAACTGCCATACAGCAGCGAATGGTTCAAGGTGCCACCCGATGCACCAAACGGTCAAACACCAAAGCTCGGTGTGTTGCATCCAAGTTTAATGCAGCGTGTACGTGCCGCTTGGGAAGCAGTTCTGTAATGCTGGTGGCGCGGATTGCCCCGGGGGGTTTGAATGTGTGCTGATTTCGGATTACGCTGCGCTTCAATCGCGTTACAAAGCTACAGCCGCCAGACGGTGATGCCGCGTTTTGCCAAGGCTTCACGATCAAGCACTGACTTCACATCAATCACCACCCCATTCGGTTTTACTTTGGTGAGTAGCTCGTCAAGAGACAGCTGCAAATAGTGTTTATGTGACACCGCGAGCACCAGTGCATCGGCTGGCGGCAACGCCTGCCATGCGGTCAATGATTCGCCGTAGTGTGACTGTGCATCTTCGGGAATGGCGTAGGGGTCGTGAATCAACACCTGCTGGCCGTAGGCACGTAAATTGGTAACAATATCGATGACCTTGGTATTGCGCAGGTCGGGGCAGTTTTCTTTAAACGTCATGCCCAGAATATTGATGGTGCCACTTTCCAACCTACCGTAGGCTTTGGCCATGGTCTTGATGGTTTCCGAAGCGACGTATGCGCCCATGCTGTCGTTAATACGCCGGCCGGACAAAATGACTTGCGGGTGATGGCCGTATTTTTCCGCCTGGTAGGTGAGGTAATACGGATCGACACCAATGCAATGCCCACCCACCAACCCCGGCGTGAATTTCAGGAAATTCCATTTGGTTCCGGCCGCATCCAGCACTTCTTTTGTATCCAGCCCCATGCGATGGAAAATCACCGCCAGCTCATTCATGAGGGCGATATTCAAATCGCGCTGCGTGTTTTCAATTACCTTCGCCGCTTCTGCCACGGCAATGCTGGAGGCGCGGTATACGCCGGCTGTTACCACTGCGCCGTACACCTCAGCGAGGGTATCGAGTGTGGCCGGAGTATCGCCGGCAACCACCTTGATAATTTTGGTGATCGTATGTTCTTTATCACCCGGATTAATGCGCTCGGGTGAATAACCAACAAAAAAGCCGGTCTTCCATTTTTTGCCTGAGCCGCGTTCAAGCTCAGGAATACATATTTCTTCGGTCGCCCCGGGGTAGACGGTGGATTCATAAACAACAATTGCGCCGTCCTTCAGGTGCGGCGCAATCGCCCGGCTGGCGGCGAGTAACGGGCCAAAATCCGGCAAGCGGGCATCGGTAACCGGCGTTGGCACCGCAACAATAATCACGTCGGCTGCGGCGAGGTCACGCGCGTCGTTGGTGTATTGCAGTTGCGTCGCCGCCTTGAAGTCAGCAGGTTCAACTTCATTGGTTGGGTCAATCGCCGTGCGATAACTAGCTACTTTGCCAGCTGAAATATCAAAGCCAATCGTCGGAAGAACTTTTCCGAATTCAATGGCCAGCGGCAGCCCGACATAACCCAACCCCACGATACCGATAGTCTGTTGTTTCAAATGCACCCCTCTATTTAGAAACGGAACCGCCAATTAACCGTCGTCCCAGCAAGGCTGGGACCCAGTCCTTTGTATCTCTTCGGTGTTACGACGTACTGGATTCCAGCCCCACCTTTAAGCATGCTGGGGCAGGCTCTGCGCTGGAATGACGAACGGATGAGATTTTTTGTGGTTCCCAAAAAGTAAAACTCGCCATCTGGTGCGGCGTTTGAAGCAAAATAGCCTGAAAGTAATTGTCAATAAACGACTTTCAAATATCGAAACGTCTATTGATCCGGCAATTTAATATGGTGAAACACACGCACAGTTTGGCCCAACTCAAAACCGCCGATTCCCTCCCCTTCAAGGGGACGGTTAGGGTGGCATCCCGGCGAAGTTACTTAACTGCGCCGACCGATTCCCTCCCCTTCAAGGGGAGGGTTAGGGTGGGGATGGGGCAATGTGAAGCACGACGCTTACCCCCAACGCCCAACGCCCAACGCTATACCGTGTAATAGCCCCGATACCACTCAACAAAACGTGCGATACCATCTTCGACAGTGGTGTTGGGACGAAAGCCAACGTCTGCACTCAAGCGCGAAACATCCGCAGCAGTGGCACGCACATCACCGGCCTGCATCGGCAACATATTCATGACGGCTTTTTTTCCAAGCGCAGTTTCCAGCGCATGAATGTAGCGCATCAATGGCACCGGCTCACTATTGCCGATGTTGTAGAGCCGATACGGCGCGAAACTGGTTGCCGGATTGGGCGCGTCACCCGACCAAGTGGGGTCCGGTGTGGCTGGTTGATCGACCAGCCGCAGTACCCCTTCGACGATGTCATCAACATAGGTGAAATCGCGCACCATGTCGCCGTTGTTAAAAACATTGATGGGTTCATTGGCGAGGATTGCTTTGGCAAATAGGAACAAAGCCATATCCGGCCGACCCCACGGGCCGTACACGGTAAAAAACCGCAGCCCGGTGCACGGCAATCCATATAAGCTGGCATAACTATGCGCCATCAGTTCGTTGGCTTTTTTGGTCGCGGCGTAAAGTGCGACCGGGTGATCGACTGTTTGTGATTCAGCAAAGGGCAGGGCGGTATTGGCACCATAGACCGAGCTCGATGAGGCAAACACCAGATTGGCGACCTTGTGGTGGCGGCAGCCTTCAAGAATATTCAGAAAGCCGACGATGTTGGCCTCGATATACGCGTGGGGATTTTCAATCGAATAACGCACACCGGCCTGGGCGGCGAGGTTCACCACACAATCAAACTGATGCGTGGCAAATAGCGTCTGCATGGCGTCGCGGTCGGCAATATCAGCTTTGATAAACGAGAAGGCGGGGTGGGGTGTGAGGCGATCAAGGCGCGCTTGTTTTAGGGTGACGTCGTAATAGTTATTGAGATTATCGACGCCAACGACTGTATCGCCGCGTGCGAGCAGACGTAGCGCGAGATGGTGGCCGATGAAGCCTGCCGTGCCGGTGATGAGGATTTTCATGGGGGTATTTTTGGTAATTTTGTTGTGTTGTGGTGACGTGGCAAGTCGATCACGCCTCATGAATGTGGCTGAGCCCCAATGACAACAGGCGTGTGTCTTTGGTCAACAACGTCATCCGTTCGATATCGGCAGTGGCGGCAAGCAGTAAATCAAAAGGGTCACCTTGCAGGCCGCTTATTTCCCGCGCCCGATCAACATGCGCTGCGGTGATGGGCAAAATACCAAAGCCTTCATTGGATAACTGGGATGACAGTGCGCCAGGTGGCAACGCCAATTTGCCAATAGAATTTTTCAATTGCATTTCCCATATGCTGGCGACACTGACAAAACACGATTCTTTACGGATCAGAGAAGTGGCCGTTTTGGAAAGGCGCGCGCTTTTTGTCATCCACCAATAAACAATGTGGGTATCGAGAAGATACCGCGTCATTGCTTGCGACGACTACTGCTCAATTTTCGCGTGCGCGTGGTATTGCCGCTCTTTCGAGTCTTGGCAGTTGACAGGTGCGGACTTTCAGCATCATCAAAGAGCCTTGCAATCGCCGCATCGGTTTCCGGGCTGAATGCATTGGTGATTTGCGCTTCGGTCATATTGAGATGCGCCCATGCGCCTGGCTTGCGGCTCGGCGGTAATACCGATACCGGCACCAGGCGCACAGACGGCACACCTTTATTGGCGATGATGACATCCTCGCCCGCAAGGGCGGCTTTGACCAATTTTGAAAGCTGACTTTTTGCGTCGAGCATATTTACTTGCATCGATTTTCTCCTTGAATGAGCAAAGGCTATCACAGATTAGCTAAGTTAGCTAATGAATGGGTGGGGTCGGATGGTTAATCGGCGGGAACGCCCTGGATAACGCTGCGTCTGCACTCAAGCGCGAAACATCTGCCGCCGTCGCACGCGCATCACCCGCCTGCATCGGCAGCATATTCATCACCGCCAATCTTGCGGAACGAGGTTCGCGAGGCGTGATAACCCTCAAGCACACCTCAACTAGCGGCCTGCGTGAGTTGTGTGACGCTTGCTTTGATCGGTATCGAGTTGTATTCGATTTGTGCGCCGGTATATACTAAGCCATATATCAAGCGAGGTAAATCATGCTTTCCAAATCCCAACTCAAAACCGCCTTCGCCAATGGCCGCAGCACCGC
>JAYTBF010000066.1:0-2196 GCA_043737175.1 Burkholderiales bacterium | reverse complement strand
GAGATCGTACCAACACGGCCGATATTCGTGCGCGTTACCAGGTCGGTCGTTTTCTGGTCATCGACGATCCCGCCGACGCTTCGCGATTGATTGGCTCGGTATTTATTTCGAATACCAATGGCCGCGGTTATTTGGGCATGTTGGCAGTCGATCCGGACGCACAGGGGCGCGGCTTGTCACGCCTGTTGGTGACGGCGGTGGAAGATTTTTGTCGGCTTGCGGGGTGTGGTCATCTTGATTTGACCGTCATCAGCGTGCGCGAAAATCTATTTCCGTTTTACGCCAGGCTCGGTTTTTCCAGACTGGCGGTGGTGGATTTTCCGGAGCCAGATCGGATGCTTATGCCCTTGCATTTGGTGAAATTGACCAAGCCATTGGCGCCGGTCGTCTAAACCATCAAATGACGGCGGCGGTTATTTACTGGCGGCGATTTGCCCACCCCTAGCCTGCATATTTCACGGGGTTACGTTCGAGAGTGGGTCGATGGGCGTGTGATTTTTTGTTCGACTGACCACGGTATAGCGAGCCGTATTTGGCAAATGAGCACGGGAAGAGAGCGGAAAAGCGCATGTTCAGCGGCCTGCTATCGAGCGCAAAGGCCCCATGTTCAATAAAATACAAATTGGATTGCAAACTGCGCTGAAATTTCACTGGCAAGCCACCAAGTGAAGCGGGGCCGACCCGTGAAATATGCAGGCTAGATTGGCGATGGCATGACTATGAGCGCTGCGCCGATACTGGTAGCATCAGAGCCTGAACAAGGCGCTGACCGTGTCACCGTGAATCAAAGCGTCGACAAAGACTCTGGTTGAATCTCACAAAGGGTAGGGTGCGATGATGAATGATAAAGTCCGGCAAATTGAGGAACTCAAGGCCCGCCCCGCGTCCGAGGCGGCCAAAGTGCTCAGCGAAATTGAGCCTGCCATCGCCTATGACCTGCTGGCGGCATTAAATCCCGCGTTTTCCCAGGATATTCTCACCGCCATGCCGGCGGTGCAGCACCACGCCATCGTTGCCGTCACCCCGCCGGAAATCGTGCGGCAATGGGCGCGCAATCAAACCTATGAACATGGCGAGGTCGGACGGTTGATGGAACATGCTTATGGCGTATTTTCACCGTCGGACGTGGTTGTTGATGTGATCGAATCCCTGCGCACCTTGATCAAGCTGGCGTTTATCACCTATGGATACGTGACGGATCCAAACGGCAAATTGCTCGGCATCGTTACCATGCGTGATCTTCTATTTGCCGATAAAAACAAGCGAATCGAGGAGGTCATGCAGAGGAATGTGTTTTCGTTGCGCCCCGGCTACAAAATTTCCGATGCCATGCGCTTGACACTCAACCGCCATTACCCGGTGTATCCGGTGTGTGATGCGCGTGGCAAATTACTCGGCCTGGTGCGCGGCCAAGCCATTTTTGAATCCGAGGCATTCGAGATTACCGCGCAGGTCGGTAGCATGGTCGGTGTGGATAAGGAAGAACGTTTGTCGACACCGTTGCTGCAAAGTTTTAAATATCGCCATCCGTGGTTGCAGCTCAACTTGCTGACGGCATTTTTGGCCGGCGGCGTGGTCGCCATGTTTCAGGGCACCATCGACAAATTTGTCATCCTCGCCGCATTTTTGCCGGTGCTCGCCGGGCAATCCGGCAACACCGGCTGTCAGGCGATGGCGGTCACGCTGCGCGGTATGACTTTGGGTGAAATCAAGCCGGGTGACGGCAAAAAATTGGTTTTTAAAGAAGGTCTGCTGGGCTCGATGAACGGAGTACCCATCGGCATCGTCACTGCGGCAGCCATGTGGTTCACCATGACGGGGCAACAATCGCCGCACGCGTTGATGCTGGCAACGGTGACGTTTTTGGCCATGGTCGGTGCATGTACCGTCAGCGGAATTTCCGGAGCGATTGTGCCGCTCACCCTGAAACGGTTTGGTGCTGATCCTGCCACTGCTTCGAGTATTTTTCTGACCACCTCAACTGACATCGTCAGCATGGGATTGTTACTCGGATTGGCAACAGTGTTGGTGACCTAGCAGTTTGTTGAAAATCGATGTGAGCCAATGCATTCAGCAAAGAAATTGTTGTCTCGAATTGTCCTCCCCTTTGAAAAAGGGGAGTTAGAGGGGATTTTCGGTGTTTAACGCCAAGGTAACCGCTTAAATCCCCCTCAATCCCCCTTTTTCAAAGGGGGA
>JAYTBF010000065.1:0-5531 GCA_043737175.1 Burkholderiales bacterium | reverse complement strand
GTGGCCATTGCCCGCACCATCACGCTGATCTACCCGGATAGTGGTGACATCAACGGTTACATGCGTCAGGCGTTATTGATTGTGGCACCCGTCACCATGCTCCTCGCAGCATTTGGTGCGCTCGCCGCACGTGAGGTCAAAGTGCTGCTTGGTTGGACGGTGGTGGGCTCCGCCGGCATGATCATCACCGCGTTGGCCATCGGCAACACCAAGGCGATTTCGGGCGCATTGTTTTATTTGATCGGCAGTACCATCGCCACCGCGCTGTTGTTTTTGAATGCGGCGGCGATTGACTTGTCGTCCGCCACGGTCACCAAATGGGCGAAGTCAGGCAATCAATATTGGTCGTGGGCCGGTGCGCTATTTTTGATCGGCGCGATGGCGATGGCAGGGTTGCCGCCGTTTCCGGGATTTATTGGCAAGGCGGTCATATTGATGGGCGCCACCGAGCAAGCCTCGTCGGCATGGATTCTCGCCAGTGTGCTTACCGCGAGCCTGCTGACCATCGTCGCTTTTGCACGCATGGGAAGCCGATTATTTTGGAAGCGTGATGCCGCGTGGAATGACACCTATCGGTTGCCGACCATCGTATTGGCCACGGCCATAATGGCATTGACCATTCTGGCTGCCCCGGTACAACGTTTCACCGATCAGGCGGCAATGGAAATGAAACGTCCGCAGATCATGATTGGCAATGTGTTGGGCAAAATGCCGCAGCAGGTGCCGAAAAAAGCAGTGGTGCCAAAATGAAGCGTCTGTTTCCGCAACCCTTGATTTCGGCCATGCTGTTTTTGATCTGGCTGATGTTAAACAATACCGTGCATCCCGCGCACTTGTTTTTGGCTGCGTTGCTCGCCATCACCATTCCGTTATGGACCTCAACCGTTACGCATAAAATCAGTGCGCCACGAATCAAACAGCCGCTGACAATTGTGATTTTGTCGATCATTGTTTTGTTTGATATTGTCAAAGCGAACATTGACGTCGCCCGATTGATTCTAGGCCCGGAAGCGAACATCAAGCCGTCGTTTGTGTGGGTGCCGCTGGATATCACCGATGCCCACGCCAAAGTTGCGCTGGCCGGCATTATCACCATGACACCGGGAACCCTGTCGGTTGATTTTTCGGCAGACGGGAAATTTCTGCTGGTGCATGCCTTAAACGTCACGGATATTGATGGGCTGATCGCCGAGATCAAGTCGCGATATGAATTGCCATTGAAGGAGATTTTTGAATGAAGGAGCAATTTTTGCTTGGGCTTTCACAGCTTGGTGGCTGGACCCAATATGCAATGGCATTCGCATTGGTTGCGTTGGCTGTTTCATTGCTGCTCGCCGCATGGCGGCTGATGCACGGCCCCAATGCCGAAGACCGCATTCTTGCGCTCGATACGATCTATGTGAATGCCCTGGCGGTCACTATTCTGCTTGGTATTGTTTTTGCCACGACAATTTATTTTGAGGTGGCGTTGGTCATCGCCATGCTGGGTTTTGTCGGCACGGTGGTGTTGGCAAAATATCTGGAACAAAAAGAGATTATTGAATGATGCCAATGTGGCAAGACATCTTGATTTCCGTTTTATTGATTCTCGGTGCCGGGTTTGCCCTGATCGGTTCTTATGGACTTGCCAAGCTCGATAGTTTTTTGAAACGCTTGCACGGGCCGACCAAAATTTCTACGCTTGGCGTCGGCTGTGTGTTGCTCGCCTCCATGGCGTATTTCACGTTTTCAAAAAACAGTCCGAATATGCATGAGTTGTTGGTGACGTTGTTCATATTTCTGACCGCACCCATTTCGGCACATCTGTTGGCCAAGGCGGCGTTAAAACAACACCCGAGCATCCGCCCACCACCACCACCATCATCACCACCGCCCTCGGCGTCTGCACCTGCACCTGCACCTGCACCGGCGTCCGCACCATCGCCAGACTGATGCGGCGAGTTGGCTTGCAAAAGCCTTTTGTTTTCCGTGCCATAATTTTTACCCCGCCCCTCCACGCTCCACGTTTCCCCAAGGAATTTTTGCCATGGCCGTGAATCCCGTTGTGCCAACCAAGGCGTCACTTTTGCCAGTTGCCGGCATCCGGCTTGGTTTCGCCGAAGCGCACGTGCGCAAACCCAATCGCAAGGACATGTTAATTGTCGAAATGGCGGAAGGCAGTGTTGCCGCCGGTGTGTTCACGCAAAATCGTTTTTGCGCGGCACCGGTGACGGTTTGTCGTGAACATTTGCGCAAACGAAAAAAGGATGCCATCCATCCGCGCGCCATTATCGTCAACACCGGTTGCGCCAATGCCGGTACCGGTGAGCGTGGTTTGCTCGATGCCCAAGCGACCTGTGTGGCGGTGGCCGAGGTTTTAAATTGCCAGCCCGAACAGGTGCTGCCATTTTCCACCGGCGTGATCATGGAACATCTGCCGATGGGCAAAATTCTCGCCGGTGTGCCGGTGTGCGCGGCAAACCTGACGGCCGATGGTTGGTTTGATGCCGCCCACGCCATCATGACCACCGATACCGTGCCCAAGGGGGTGTCCAAACAAATTGTTCTGTTTGACAAGACCATTACCATCACCGGCATTTCCAAAGGTGCCGGCATGATCCAGCCGAATATGGCGACCATGCTCGGATTTATTGCCACAGATGCGTGTGTGGATGCGGAGGTTCTGCAAGACATGGTCAAGGAGGCAGCAACCTTGTCGTTTAATTCCATCACCATCGACGGTGACACCTCGACCAATGATTCGTTTGTGTTGATCGCCACCCATCAGGCGGATCATCCGGTGATTGCCGGTGAGGGCACGGTTGAATACGGCTTGTTACAGGCGGCGATCAATGAAGTGGCGATTGGTCTTGCCCAGGCGATTGTGCGCGACGGTGAAGGTGCCACCAAATTTATAACCATCAAAGTCGACGGTGGAAAAAATCGTGACGAGTGTATGAAAGTGGCCAAGGCGATCGGTCATTCCCCACTCGTCAAGACCGCGTTTTTTGCCTCCGACCCAAATCTCGGCCGGATTTTAGCGGCGGTGGGTTATGCCGGCATTGACGATTTGGATCAAAACAAAATCACCCTGCATCTGGGTGATGTGTTGGTCGCCGAGCACGGTGGCCGCGCCGCCAGTTATCTTGAAGACGACGGCAAACGGGTCATGAAAGAAGCCGAAATTGTCATTCACATCGATCTGGGTCGCGGCAAAGCCGCTGCCATTGTCTGGACCTGCGATTTATCGTACGACTATGTCAAGATCAATGCCGATTACCGCAGCTAAATTGGTGGCAGATAATTTTTATGTTTAACAAGATCGACATGGTCGCGGTCAAGGCCGCGGCACTCATTGACAAGATTGACGCGCTCATTCCTATTGCGCCGGCGAACGACTGGAAAGCCATTGCTTATCGTTGGCAAAAAGTGGACACCGGTATTTTTGGTGGTGCCCGTGGTGTGCTCGTTCCGGTCCGTCAGCCACATGTGATTCACCTGTCTGATTTGTATGACATCGATGAACAAAAGTCTCGTTTGGTGGCCAATACTAAACAATTTGTGGACGGCAACACTGCCAACAATGTGTTGCTCACCGGCGCGCGCGGTACTGGAAAGTCCTCATTGGTCAAAGCGGTATTGCAGCGTTTTGCCAAACAGGGATTACGTTTGATTGAAGTTGATCGTGCCGATCTGATTGATCTGCCCACCATTGCCGATTTGGTGGCGGGGAGGCCGGAAAAATTTATTGTATTTGCCGATGACCTGTCGTTTGAGGCCGGGGATGCCACGTACAAAGCATTAAAGTCGGTTCTCGATGGTGGTGTGGCGGTGCCGATTGAAAACATGTTGGTATATGCCACTTCCAATCGCCGCCATTTGATGCCGGAAATGATGCGTGAAAACGAAGAGGCGGTACACACCCCTGATGGCGAAATTCATCCGGGTGAAACCACCGAGGAAAAAATTTCCCTGTCGGAGCGGTTTGGATTGTGGCTGTCGTTTTATCCATTTGATCAAACGCAGTATCTGGATATTGCCCATCATTGGTTGACGGTGTTATCGCCAAAACGAAAGATCGATGAGGTCCACTTTCGTCAGGCGGCGTTGTTGTGGGCGTTGGAGCGTGGTGCACGCAGCGGGCGTATTGCTTATCAATTTGCCCGTGATTACGCAGGCAGCGCACCGGTGGCGGGCACGCCTGCGAAAAAATCCTCGCGCCGTGCCGTTGCGGTGGTCAAACCGACGCGGGTGATACGTCGTCGATGATGGCCTTGATGCGTAATCATCCGGCGTGACCATCATGAAAGTGACCGACGTCGCGGTGGCGGTATTCACCAAACCGGACGGCAGTTTTTTATTGTCGTCGCGCCCGGATGGCAAACCCTATGCCGGCTACTGGGAATTTCCCGGCGGCAAAATTGAGCCGTATGAAACGGTGCGCGACGCGTTGGTACGCGAGCTTCGTGAGGAGCTCAATGTAGTCATCGATCAGTGCACACCGTGGTTTTCATTCATGATGGTTTATTCGCATGCGACCGTGCGATTACATACTTGGCGGGTGACGGCTTGGCACGATGTGGATGAACGCGGCATGGTCGGCCTGGAGGGGCAGCAATTTCAGTGGCAGCAACTACCTGGTGTCAGTGTGTCGCCGACGTTGCCGGGTTGTGTGCCGATTTTTCGGGCGTTATCGCTGCCAACAATCTATACCATCACCAACGCGGCGGAAGTGGGCGCAAAAGAATATCTCCAGCATTTGCGTGCCTCATGGAGCAAAAACGCCTTGAACTCCTCTCCCAATAACGAGTTTGATTATTCGCAGAGGCGATTGATTCAAGTGCGTGAAAAAGCCATGACCGATGCGCAACGCCGTGTTTTTGCCACCGACGTGATCGCGATCGGCCGTGAGTGTCAAGCGCTGGTGTTAATCAACAGCGATATTGAGTTGGCGCGTGCGACCGGTGCGGATGGTGTGCATTTAACCAGCCACCAATTAACTTCTTTGACGACGAGGCCGGATGTTGAGTGGGTCGGCGCCTCCGCACACAGCCGTGCTGATTTGATGCGTGCAGCCGAGTTGAAATGTGACTTCGTGGTGTTGGGCAGTGTGCAGTCCACCGCGTCCCATCCGGGGCAGGCCCCGCTGGGTTGGGAAAAATTTGCCGAAATAGTGAGTGATACACTGGTTCCAGTATTTGCGATTGGCGGCATGTTGCCCACCGACCTTGGGCAGGCCATGCAACATGGTGCACATGGCATTGCCATGCAACGTGCGGGTTTGCAACTGACATCACTTTTTCGAAACGATATTTCTTAATATGCACCCCACCATTTTTGACACACCGGTTGTCAACACCATTGTTCGGGCGTTATCCATCACGTTTCTAAAAATCACCGGCTGGAAAGTCACGGGCGCGTTGCCGCCCGAACACAGCAAATACGTATTGATCGCCGCGCCGCACACCAGCAATTGGGACCTGCCCTACACCTTGATGGTGGCGTTCAGCCTTCGCCTACATATTTATTGGATGGGCAAACATTCGATTTTT
>JAYTBF010000064.1:0-12742 GCA_043737175.1 Burkholderiales bacterium | reverse complement strand
ATGGCTCTATATGCCCGCAAATTCACACGGCGCGGTCCAGATTCTGGCTCTCAGTGGGCATCACCACACGCCGCGCGAGATCGGCATAGAATTGCCGGCGATCAAAATAGAGCTCGGCGGATTGGATGGCGGCGGAGCGGGTCATGGGTGTGGTCCGGAGGGTGCGGATTGGTTGCGTGATGAAAGGAATACAAACACCAGCATTGGCGGGTATTTTGGGGCGGAAATGGCTGGAACGACAGGAGGGACGGGTGGTTTAATATTTCAGAATGCGTGATGCTGGAATTGCCTAGTTTGCACCGCAAATTTCGGAATTCGAGAAAATTGGTGCGCATCCCAATGCATGTTTCCGTTTGCGATTACGATTTACGCCAAAATACACGGCAATCGTGCAGACCCAATTTATAAAATATTTATGACCCCAATAACGAAGACGAAATTGCCCGTGAGCGCAAAACGGGGCGTTAGCCGTTTGCTTGCCGACCAAAATTTGGCACCGTACAAGGTTTCCGTAATGGGGCATGAGCGCTCACTAAATTGTATCGATCTATTCGCAGGGTGTGGCGGCTTGTCATTAGGGCTGGAGCAAGCAGGCTTTCACCCGTTGCTGTTCAGCGAGCTAAACAAGTCGGCAGCAGAAACATACATTGCAAATCGCGCGAATCAAGACATCATCCCAATAGGCGATGTATATCAACTTACAAATGAAAATCTGGAGTTGTTGAAGATGCATTGGCGCTACAAGGATATTTACGAGATTGATCTCGTTTGTGGCGGGCCGCCATGTCAGGGATTCAGTGGGATCGGGCACCGTCGTACATTCAAGCTCGAAAAGAAAGATATTCCTTCAAATCATTTGTACCAAGAAATGGCGCGGGTCATTACCTGCATTAGGCCTCGAATTTTCTTATTCGAAAATGTCCGTGGGCTATTGACTGCAAAGTGGGACGCAGACGGAGTGAAGGGCGAAGTTTTCAAGGCTGTACTTGATGAATTCAAAGCTATTTCTGGCTACAGCGTCCGCTGGCAGCTTGTTCACGCGAAGGATTACGGTGTTCCGCAGAATCGACCTCGCGTGTTGATCGTCGGCATTAGGCATGATGTTCTCGGCATCAATCAACAATTGCGCTTGCTACAAGAAGGCGTCACTGTCGATAAGCCAACTGCGGTAGCCGACGGCTTTCTCCCGGAACCATCTGGCAACCCGCCCACTATTGTTGAATTACTGTCAGACCTAGAGGACCCAAACTACCTCACGAAAAAAGCATCTGAAAAGTATGTCGCAAATCCGCGCAATTTAATCCAAACGCAATTGCGGACGCGGCCAAATGGGGAATTGATGGCAAAAGGAACAACACTAACAGAGCAGGAGTATTCCGATCACGCGGACTATATTCGCGAGAAGTATGCACACATGATTGCGAATGATGGCGAAATACCAGAAAAATTCCGTACAAAGAAATTCGCACAACGCGTGTTTCCGCGTGAATGGGGTGACAGCGGTCCAAACATGACTGCCTGCTCGCTACCAGAAGATTATGTGCACTACAGTCAGGCACGAGGGCCAACAGTCCGAGAATGGGCGCGCATACAGACGTTTCCTGATTGGTACTTGTTTAAGGGGCCACGCACCACTGGTGGCCGGCGACGCGCGGGAGACCCGGGGGCTGGAATCTGGGATCGTGATGTTCCGCGCTATACCCAAATTGGAAATGCAGTCCCCGTGATGCTTGCAAACAAGGTGGGAGATCATTTTGCGGCAATCCTACGCAAGAAGATTGTTGTAAAAGTATGAATACTCGGCCGCTGATTCCTCATGAATCTTCTAATTTGGCTGCACTGAATGCCGCTGGCCTAACCAGCACTTTGCTTTTCGTTACTGCGACAGGGCTAGATAAGGCAATTCTTGATGCGACAATTCCAGTCCGCAATATGTTGCGAGATGCCGGAATTCATGATTTTATCGAGCAGGCGAAGGGACCAAGCAACAAAGTAATGAAGGATGCCGTTATCCTAAATGACAGCGGTTCCATAGCCAGCTCGCTTTCACTTTATCGACCGGTAACAAAAGACGGCGATCCAAGAATGTGGTTCTACGGTCTAAAAGATCACGCAAGGCCAGATGATGTTTTCGCTATTTTTGTGATTGGGAATCGAGTGCACGCCATCAACCTTAGCCGCGTGCATTTGCGTGACGAGGTTGCGTCAAGTGTTGCATTACGAATTTTCTTTTCGCCATTCTGGCAAGATGCCGAACAGGTCGCTAACGAATTGTTGGTCAAGCTACGCGGTTTGGCGCAGGGCGGACCGATTCGCGCTGTCTGCGACGGAGACACTGCGATCGGCATGAGTATTGAGGCTGCGCTCGGCATCCCACCAAATTCGAGCCGGAAACCCGATTACAAAGGGATTGAATTGAAATCTGGTCGGAGCGCAATTGGTACACGCGGCACCCGTGCGACGTTATTTGCAAGTGTTCCAGACTGGCACCTGAGTAACTGCAAGAGTAGCGGTGAAATTTTGAAAAAATTTGGATACCCACGCGGTACTGACTTCAAGCTCTATTGCACGGTATCAACAATACGTCCGAATTCCCAGTTGCTACAATTTCGCATTGAGGATGTTGCACGTTTTCTTCATGAGGAGGCGATGAAGAGCTCGACCGTGCCGGTAGCGGTTTGGACTTTGCCGCAATTGGAGGCGAGGCTAGCGGAAAAGCACCGAGAAACATTTTGGATAAAGGCGACATCAGAAAAGCGGAGCGGCGAGGAATGGTTTCACCTTAAATCGGTTTTGCATACCCGAAATCCGAATATTCCACAGTTTGAGCGGCTGCTAGCCGAAGGCACAATCACGATGGACCACTTAATAAAGCGGACCTCCTCGGGCGGCGCTGCTGAAAAGGGGCCCTTGTTTAAGATTCAGCGACATCGAATACCTGAGTTGTTCTTGGGTAAGCCGCTGATTCACTCCCTTACCTAGCTCATCGCTGGCGTTCGACGTAACACGTATCGAAAATAGCGCCATGATTGGGGTCGAGCAAATGCGAACAACGACGTTGGTCTACCGCAGCCCCGCATTCAATTTCTCCAACGCCGCATTGCCCTGGCACAACTCGGTTTCACCCATGCGGTTAAACGTCCCCGGCCGGGTATTCAAATGCGCGTGCAAATCTTTCGGCGTTTCATCGACGAATAACAAGCCGGACACGACCTCGCCGACACGTTGCGCGGCCTTAGACATGCACAGCCTCACTCTCAATATACGGCCGCAGTTCCGCCCGTAGCGCTTTCTCAGTGACCAAGTCAACCGGGCAACCGAATAAATCTTCGAGAAAAAATTGCACACCGAAATAACGTGCCGAGGTCGCCGGGCCATCGAACCCAACCAGAATATCAATGTCACTTCCGCTCTCGGCTGCATCGCGGGCGGTTGAGCCGAACAAGGCGAGGCGCGTGACGCCGAATCGATCTGCAAGTATGGGTTTGCTTTGCGTCAAAATTTTCAATGCTGCTGCGCGGTTCATGCAGGCCCCATACGGAACAATGTGTGGATACGACTTTACTTGCTGTTGTGATTGTTTGCCAGATTGCAAATCAATATATCGCCGTGACCAACGGTCTGGTGAGAAAGCACGGGAGTAAAGTGTAATATCTGCGGGCATCTTCAGCTACTTTTAGCTTGAAACGCTTGCTGGTAAAGGAGTTTTAGTTTCAACTAACGTCAAGAGCAAGGGCAACTTGGATCCCGGCCTGCGCCGGGACGACAGTTTTAGGGGTGGTTGGACGTGCAAGGACAACTTGGATCCCATTCCGCGGCACGTCCTGCATGACTTGCCGGTTTCGCGGGCGCGAGCCATGGTTCGCGAATTCCCCGCTCAGCCCTGCGCCGGGACGACATGGGGAGCCGTTTTCACGATCAGGGTGAGTGTTCAACCACAGTGAAACGCCTCCGCCTCACCTACAGATCACCAACTTCCCACCCCCTACCGCAGCCCTGCATTCAACTTCTCCAGCGCCGCGCGCATTGAACACATTTCCGTAGCGCCCATCTGGATAGACGACTCAGGCCGCCTGTTGCTCTGGCCGGGTCAAATCGCCGACCCCTGAAAGCAGCCCTGCGACAGAAATATCCTCATCGAGCTCATCCCAATGCAGGCCGCTTTGGCTGATCTCAAATTTCAGTCGTTGTTCAGGCGTGGCATGCAGCAAACGCGGAAACCATGCCAATGGGACAGCGAGTATGCGGCCATCTGATAAATCGACCCACATACTATTGTCGTCAAATCTTACAGACTTAGCGGAAGTGTTCATTCCATTTCCTTTCGATGAGATCAATATTTTGTTCGACCACGTCGACTAGCTCACGCAGCGTACGCGCATCAATGCCATCACTTTGCGCAACTTTTACCAATGGAGTTATCCAAAACTTTGCCTCTGTGCCCTGGCCACGAACATGCACATGCATTGGCTCGCGTGGGCTCCCCTCGTTTGAGTAGAAGAAAAACCGAAAGCCCTTATATCGGAAGACGACTGGCATAACAAATAATACAACATGGGCTGAGACCACGCAGCCGAACAAAGCGATAGGAAGAATTGGGATTGGCGAGGGGGGTCACAATATGTGAGCACCTCGGATTTATCCGCCGTATTCAAAAGGTCAAATTGGATCCCGGCCTGCGCCGGGACGACAGTTTTAGGGGTGGTTGGACGTGCAAGGTCAGCTTGGATCCCGGCCTGCGCCGGGACGACAGCGGGAGCGGTTTTCACGGGCAGGGTGAGTTTTCTTCTGCAGTGAAATATCCTCTCCGTTTCACCAATGTGCCAACGCTTCCAAGCGTCACTTGAAATCGCGCAACACTCCATCCCCTACCGCAACCCCGCATTCAATTTCTCCAATGCGGCACTGCCCGGGCACAACTCGGTTTCACCCATGCGGTTAAACGCTCCCGGTCGGGTATTCAAATGCGCGTGCAAATCTTCTGGCGTTTCATCGACAAATAACAAGCCGGTCACGACTTCGCCGACGGCTTGCCGCTCCTGGCTGTAATTCATCGCCGCCACGCGGTCGGTCGGGTCGTAGCTGGGGTGCAGTTTGCGCAACAGCAGGGTGCTGCCGTCGTGTTGCCGCACAGTCGTGACTTCACCTTCGGCGTAGTCGGCGGTGATTTCGCTGCGTTTGGGAACAAAGTCGAGCCGGTTGAGTGATTCGTTGTGCTCACGCACATAGTCGTAGCTCTTGGTGCTGCCGCTGTGATTGTTAAACGCCACACACGGGCTGATGACGTCGATGAACGCCGCGCCCTGATGTTCGATGGCGGCTTTGATGAGTGGCACCAGTTGCTGTTTGTCGCCACTGAAACTGCGGCCGACAAAGGTCGCGCCGAGTTGCATGGCGAGGGTGGCGAGGTCGATCGGTGAATCGCGGTTGACCACCCCGCGTTTGGATTTTGAGCCTTGGTCGGCGGTTGCGGAAAATTGACCTTTGGTGAGTCCGTACACGCCGTTGTTTTCGACGATGTAGGTCATGTTCACGCCGCGCCGCATGACGTGGGCGAATTGGCCGAGGCCGATTGAGGCCGAGTCGCCGTCACCCGATACACCGAGGTACAGCAATTCATTGTTGGCGAGGTTGGCGCCGGTCAATACCGATGGCATACGGCCGTGCACGGTGTTAAAGCCGTGTGAATGTCCCAAAAAGTAGGTCGGTGTTTTGGATGAACAGCCGATGCCGGAAAGTTTTGCCACACGATGTGGCTCGATATCGAGCTCCCAGCATGCTTGAATAATCGCCGCGGAAATCGAATCGTGGCCGCAGCCGGCACACAGGGTTGAGACGGCACCTTCGTAGTCACGCCGCGTATAGCCGACTTTGTTGCGTTCGAGAGTCGGATGGTGCAGTTTTGGTTTGGTAATGTAGGTCATTCGGCTGCTCCCTGCGCGAACTGATGGGCGGTCTTTTTGATGGGAAAAACGTTGGCCGAATCCGCCTTGTCGGCAATGGCCTTGACAATAAACCGTGCGGTGATCGGTGTGCCGTCGTAATGCAGCACCGCAATCAGCTTGGCCGGATCAATGTTGAGTTCCGCCACCAATAACGTGCGCAGTTGCCCGTCACGATTTTGTTCGACCACAAAAATCTGGTCGTGCGCATCGATAAAGTCCGTGACGGCCTGGCTGAATGGAAAAGCGCGAATCCGCAGCGTATCGACATGCACGTTTTCAGCGTCGAGTGTTTCCATGGCCTCAATCATCGCCGGGCTGGTCGAGCCATAAAAAATCACGCCGAGTTTGGTCTTGTTGCCGGTGTGTGTGAGGATCGGTTGTGGCACCAGTGATTTGGCGGTTTCGAACTTGTGCAGCAGCCGCGACATATTGTCCACATAGTCGCCACCGGCTTCGCTGTATTTGGCGTAGCGGTCACGGCTGGTGCCACGGGTGAAATACGCGCCCTTGGTCGGGTGGGTGCCGGGGTAGGTACGAAACGGAATGCCGTCACCATCCACATCCAAATAGCGGCCGAATACCTTGCCCGCTTCGAGTTCTTCGGCGGTCATGACTTTGCCGCGGTCATAACGACGGCTGTCATCCCAAACAAAAGGTTTACACAGGCGCTGGTTCATGCCGATATCCAAATCCGTCATGACAAATATCGGGGTCTGCAGCCGGTCGGCCAGATCGAGTGCGGTGGCCGACATTTCAAAACACTCGTGCGGGTCTTCGGGAAACAGCAGCACGTGTTTGGTGTCGCCGTGGGAAGCATAAGCACACGACAACACATCCGATTGCTGCGTACGGGTCGGCATGCCGGTGGATGGCCCGCCGCGCTGCACATTGATGATGGTGATCGGTATCTCGGCAAAATACGCCAGGCCGATGAATTCCTGCATCAATGACACCCCGGGGCCGGAGGTGGCGGTAAAGGCGCGTGCACCATTCCAGCCCGCACCGACCACCATGCCGATCGATGCCAGCTCATCTTCGGCCTGCACGATGGCAAATTTGTTTTTGCCGGTGTCAGCATCAACACGATATTTTTGGCACCACTTGGTGAAGCCTTCGGCGAGTGATGATGACGGCGTGATCGGGTACCACGCACAGACGGTTGCGCCGCCGTACACACAGCCCAATGCCGCCGCGCTGTTGCCTTCGATAAATATGCGGTCACCGACACAGTCGCGCCGCTCGATTTTGAGTCCGACCGGTGCAAAATGTTTTTCTGCGTAATCGCGCCCCAAATGCAGCGCCTTTTTGTTGGAGTCGAGTAGTCGTTCTTTGCCTTTGTATTGTTCGCTGAACAAAACTTCGATGGCGTCACTTTCGATGCCGAGCAAAAACGACAATGCACCGAGGTAGATGATGTTTTTGAACAACTGCCGTTCGCGCGAATCGGTGTAGGTTGCATTGCTGATTTCGGTCAGCGGCATCCCCAGAATATGAATGTCGTCACGAAATTTTGATGGCGGCAATGCTTTTGAGTTATCGTAAAACAAATAACCACCGGGTGATAACTCTTTGATGTCGGCGTCCCAAGTTTGTGGATTCATCGCCACCATGAAATCGACCCCACCACGCCGGCCGAGGTGGCCTTTTTCAGTCACGCGCACTTCGTACCAGGTCGGCAGGCCCTGAATGTTGGATGGAAAAATATTGCGCGGGCTGACCGGCACCCCCATGCGCAAAATCGATTTGGCAAACAACTCATTGGCCGAGGCGGAACCGGAGCCGTTGACGTTGGCAAATTTGACGACAAAGTCGTTGATGGCGGAGAGTGGTTTCATTATTCGGCCGCCTGTGGCAAAGGCTGTGGTTTCGCCGTGGGGGCGGGGGATGGTGATGCGGATGCGGATGGTTTGCGACACCCCGGTCCGGCTTTGGTGGTGTCCAATAAAAATTTTTGCATATCCCACGCACCGGTCGGGCAACGTTCGGCACACAGCCCGCAATGTAAACACACATCCTCGTCCTTGGCCATGATGCGGCCGGTCTTGAGGCCGTCGGCAATATAAAGGTCCTGCGTCAGGTTCAGCGCCGGTGCACTCAAACGTGCACGCACATCGCTCTCGTCACCATCAGCAGTAAAGGTGATGCAATCCATCGGGCAAATGTCGACACAGGCATCACACTCGATACACAGGCGCGGCGTGAACACCGTTTGCACATCACAATTTAGGCAGCGTTGTGCTTCGGCAAAACCGAGCTTGCGGTCAAAACCGAGTTCGACTTCGACTTTGATGCTTTTGAGCGCAATCGAAATTTCCTTGAGTGGTACCTTGTACCGCAGGTCATTGGAAACATCGTTGTCGTAGCTCCACTCGTGAATGCCCATTTTTTGGCTGAGCAAATGCACCATCGGTGGCGGCCGTTGTGCAACGTCTTCACGCTGGCAAAATTTATCAATCGAGATGGCGGCTTCGTGGCCGTGGGCCACCGCCCAGATAATATTTTTCGGGCCAAAGGCGGCGTCGCCACCAAAAAATACATTGGCTACGGTCGATTGATGGGTCACTTCATTAACGACCGGCATGCCCCACTCGTTAAAGTCCAAACCGACATCACGCTCAATCCATGGAAAGGAATTTTCCTGACCGACCGCGACCAACACGTCGTCACATTCAAAATGAACATCGGCTTCACCAGTGGCGACCAATTGCCGGCGGCCTTTGGCGTCGTTTTGTGGCGCGACCTTTTCAAAGGTGACACCCGTGAGTTTGCCGTTGTTGTGGGTGAATTCTTTTGGCACCAAAAAGTTGTGAATCGGGATGCCTTCGTGTTGCGCGTCTTCTTTTTCCCACGGTGACGCTTTCATTTCCTCAAAGCCGGAACGCACAATCACTTTGACGTCGTCACCACCGAGGCGGCGTGATGAACGGCAACAATCCATGGCGGTATTGCCGCCACCCAACACAATCACCCGTTTGCCGATTTTGTCGGTGTGGCCAAACGAGACACTCGCCAACCAATCGATGCCGATGTGAATATTTTTGGACGCTTCTTTGCGGCCCGGCAAATCGAGATCACGTCCGCGTGGCGCACCCGAGCCGACAAACACCGCGTCATAACCTTCGCCTAATAATTGTTTGAGGCTATCAATGCGCTGGCCACTTTTGAAAGTGATGCCCAGATCCAAGATGTAGCCGACCTCTTCATCAATCACTGCTTCGGGCAAACGAAATTTTGGAATCTGGCTGCGGATCATGCCACCGGCGCGATTGTCACTGTCGAATACGGTGATGTCATAACCGTTGGGCGCCAAATCACGCGCCACCGTCAGTGAGGCGGGGCCGGCACCGATACAGGCGATGCGTTTGCCATTTTTTTTCGCCGGCGCTTTGGGTAGGCGATGACGAATATCTTCTTTGTTGTCGGCGGCCACGCGTTTTAATCGGCAGATGGCGACCGGTTCGGGTTTGTCGGCGTTTTCTTCTTCAACGCGACCACGCCGGCAGGCGGGTTCACAAGGGCGGTCACAGGTGCGGCCGAGTACGCCGGGAAAAACATTCGACTGCCAATTCACCATATAGGCATCGCTGTAACGCCCTGCGGCAATCATGCGTATGTATTCTGGAACAGGGGTGTGAGCGGGGCAGGCCCACTGACAATCAACGACTTTATGAAAATAGTCGGGGTGGGCAATGTCGGTCGACTTCAACAGATTCTCCAATGTACAAGTGAAACAATGGACTGCTGCTGTTCCCTTCATCTGCCGCATTGCCTTAGCTGGCTTTTGCAGGCCGGAGAACTCGCGAATGAGGGCCATGCTACAGGCAGCCGTGACCGTTGGAAAGCGTTGTCGGTGTTGCGGTGCAGCAGATGCGTGCACGGCGGATAAAAATGGTCAGATCGACGGCGGGATTATGGCCATCCGTTGCTTGGGTAATTGGCTGAGCAGGCGGGCGGTGTGACCATTGCGGTTAGCGCGAATAGCGTGACGGGCGCTGTTGGCGGTGCGCCGGAATGCCGCTACCAAGCGCTACTGGGCGTTGGCGATCGCCCGCGTGGAAATGGTCTCAACAACACGACCGTTGTCGGCCACCATCACTGAAAATTCGGTAATGTAGCCAAAGGTATCAACATAGCGATAGTCCCATGAGGTGGCGTATAGATTGGCAAATCGTATGCGCTGATAAGGTTTGCCGATGGCGGCTTCGACCGCTGCGGGTGTCATGCCGACTACTACGCTTTTGGTGCGCTCATCATTGAGGCCGGGCGTGATGAAATAGGTGCTGCCCGGGCTGGTGCAGCCAACCAGCAAACCGGTCACAATGACGATAAACATCGCCGCGACCACGGCGATTTGAATCTGTCGAATAGAAATTTTCATAGCAGAGATTTTGTCGATTATTCACATAAAAAACAACGATAATTTTTGATGGTGATGCAGATTTCAGACGACAAACAAACCAGTCCGGACGGCTCTTTTCGAGCATTATTGCTTCGAAGTGCCCGCCGTTATTGGCCCACCAATTTTAGATTGGCCATTGGCGAATCTGCCATTTTCACGCCAAACTGTCCCATTCATCCATCACGCTATTTACGGAGTCGCCATGTATGCCGGTGAACGATTTAACGGTCACAGCCATTTGCTTGGAACACTTCTCGCCGCCTTTGGCGGCGTGCTGCTGGTGGTGTTGGCGTCGATACAGGGTAACCCTTGGAAAATTGTCAGCTTCTCGGTGTATGGAACGTCGTTGATATTGTTGTACGGCAGCTCGACCCTGTATCACAGCACCAAAGGCCGGGCAAAAGACATTTTTCGCAAACTCGATCACAGCGCAATTTATTTGTTGATTGCCGGCACCTACACACCATTCACTTTGGTGACGCTTGGCGGTGGCTGGGGCTGGTCATTATTTGGCGTGGTATGGGCGCTGGCTGTATTTGGCATCGTCCAGGAGCTCACCATCAAAAGTAACAAGCGGTATTTATCACTCGGGCTGTATTTGGTCATGGGCTGGGTTGCCGTGATCGGTGTCATCCCATTGATTAAGGCGTTGTCGTGGGATGGCGTTTTGTGGATTATTGCCGGCGGCGCGGTCTATACCATCGGCATCATTTTTTATTTGTATGACGAACGTTATAGACACTGGCACGGCATCTGGCATTTGTTTGTGCTCGGCGGCAGTGCGCTGCATTACATCGCGATATGGCGGTATGTGGCGTAGTGCCGTGGCCTTTCCCGCGCCATCAATATCAACCGCCGGGCCGGAGTCGCACGTGTTCAACGCCCGTCATCCCCCCACAGGTCCGGGCAAGCTGCACTTTCAACTGATGGTCTATGGTGCAGCGCCATTGAATGTTCTGCGACATTTTCTATCGACATTCGTTAAGCGGACACCTCACCGGGCCTTGAACGCGGCATCCGCAGCCGGCAATGACCCTGTCCGTCTCGCCGCGGTGTTAAAGTGAACGGACTCATTTTTAGGTTAATAAATGCCGCGAAATGTCGAATATAGGACAGGCCTTATTCAATCCAGTTGACCAACGAGGCACGATCAATATTTGATGATCGCGACATGTGATTCGCGTCATCGGTGTGGTCACAACGAACGACAGCAAAAAATATTAATGACCAACCCACAAAACCCAATTTTTAGACCGTGGTCCCTCAAGTTGAGGGTTACCGTACTGACCATCGCCATTTTTTTGGTCGGCATTTGGTCGTCGTCTTTTTTCGCCGGGCGAATGTTGCAAGCGGATATGCAACAACTGTTGATCGAACAACAAATTTCCACTGTCAGTTTGGTGGCTGGCCAGATTAACAGCGAGGTCAACGAACGTTTGCGCGGTTTGCAGATTGTCGCAAATTTCATAAACCCAACGCTGATGGGCGATGCAGCGGCGCTCCAAATGGCCATCGAGAAGGAGCGGGTGTTGCTGCGGCAATTTAACTGGGGCATATTTGTGGTTGGAATCGATGGCGTCGCTATTGCCTCGACGCCTGCATCAGCAAATCGCGTCGGTAACAAATACATCGATCGCGACCACGTCGTACTAGCCATCCGCGATGGCAAACAAAACGTCGGCCGCCCGGTCATTAGCAAGACCTCCGGCGCACCGGTGGTGGCGATGGCCGTGCCGATTCGCGATGCCAATCAAAAAATTATCGGTGCAATCATCGGCAGTATTGACCTGGGGAAACCGAGTGTTCTGGACAAATTAAGCGAGAGTCGAATTGGCAAAACGGGTAGTTTGCTGTTGATCGATCCTGAGTATCGGCAGATTATTACCACTGCTGATAAAAGTCGTGTGATGGAAATATTGCCAGCACCGGGTGTGATTCCCATTATTGATGGCTTTACCAAGGGTGCGGAGGGGGCGGGCATTTTTGTCAATCCGCGTGGTGTAGAAGTGCTCGGGACTGCGAAAAATATTCCCGCTGCCGAGTGGGTTGTCGCCGCGCAATTGCCGACCGACGAAGCCTTCGCCCCGATTCGCGCGATGCAGCAACGTATTTTGTGGGCGACGCTGGGGCTCACGCTGCTGATTGGCATGCTGACCTGGTGGATGCTGCGACGCCAGCTCGAGCCGATATTCGGCACCATCCACGCGTTGGCAGCCCTGTCGGCGAGCAATGCGCCACCGAAGCCGTTGCCGGTCAAACGAATGGACGAGGTCGGTAAATTGATCGCCGGCTTTAATCGCCTGCTGGAAAGATTGGCCGAACGTGAACAGATTTCAAAATCCGCGCAGGACGCGCTCAGTGAAAGTGAGCTGCGGCTGCGGGTGTTGCTGCAAGATTT
>JAYTBF010000063.1:0-5539 GCA_043737175.1 Burkholderiales bacterium | reverse complement strand
CCGAGCTTTTCCCCACGGAACGGCCCCATCGGATCGGCTTCACGAATATCCAAATCACCAAAGGCGAGCGCATCAATTTTTGGTTTGATCTGTGATTGATTGGCGAGGCGCACACGGGTCACCCAGCCGTAATCCAAATACTCATCCGGTGCCGATGCAGTGAACAGGGTTTCGGCATCACGATAATGTTGGTTGGTGATGTTTTCCTGGCCGATGCCTTGCAAAATCGCCAATTGTTTGTCCTGCCAAAGGGGCATGATCGGCGCGAGACTTTGATGCAACCCTTGACTCTCATTCAGATGAATCAGGTTGGCACGTTGTAGCCCGATATTGGGCCGCATATTGTAATAACGCGGGTTGGTGAACGGCACCAGCGTGTTGTAGGCATCACTGCCACCCTTTAAATAAACCATCACCAATAACTTGTTGGTGGCGGTGGTGGAGGCAGGGCGGGCAAAACTAGAAGACAGCGGCAAACCTGCCAGCGCCATCGACGACGAGGCAAGTAAAAATTGGCGACGGCTGAGATTATTCATGGATACGCTGCATTTCAAAAAAGCTAAACAGGCTTGCGACAGGCAAGAATGTAATTAACCGACACGTCGTTATTCAGTTTATAAACTTTGGTGAAAGGGTTGTAACTCATGCCGGTAAATTCATCAACGATCAAGCCGGCATCACGCGCAAAACCCGCCAACTCAGCAGGGGTAATAAATCGCTGGTAGTCATGCGTCCCTTTGGGCAGCATATTCAACACGTACTCGGCGCCGATCACGGCAAACAAATAGGATTTTGGGTTGCGGTTGAGTGTCGAAAAAAATACCCATGCGCCGGGTTTGGCGAGGGCGGCACAGGCCTTCACGGTCGATGCCGGATCTGGCACGTGCTCGAGCATTTCCATACAAGTCACACAATCAAAACTTTGCGGCTGTTCGGTCGCCATGTCTTCAGCAGATATCAGGCGGTAATCCAGCGCCAGTGTTTGGCCGGCAGCCTGCATTTCCAGTTTGTGCAGATTGGCGACCTTGAGCGGTTTATCAGATAAGTCGATGCCGGTGACGTCGGCACCTTTGCGTGCCATGGATTCGCTCAAGATGCCGCCACCACAACCAATGTCGATCACCCGCTTCGCAGGCGACGTTGTGGTCGCCGCCAAACCCACCCGTGCATCAATCAAATTCAAGCGCAACGGATTGATGGCATGGAGAGGTTTAAATTCGCTGGTAGGGTCCCACCAGCGCGCCGCCAACGCCCCAAACTTGGCGAGTTCGGCCGGATCAACATTTTCAGTTGATGGTAGGGGATGATCGGATTGGTGGGTGTGGTCAGTTGCGGCTTGCATAAATCACGGGTCCTTTAATGACCGAATACATCATGAACAACAAGGTCTGCAAAACAATACTAAACGAATGATTTAACAGCGGTTGATTACTGTTCGATCAACGATTTTATCAATGGTTGCGAAACCGTTCACCCCAGGTTGCGGCTTTTGCTTTGATTGCCGCCAAATCCATTTGTGTCAGTGTTCGATTGTCAAGCAAACGTTTGCCATTCACCCACACATCGGTGACGTTTTCGCGTCCCGCCGCGTGCCACATATGCGACGCCGGATCATAACAAGGTTGGGTTTCTATTGCGCTTAAGTCAACCGCCACCATATCAGCCGCCTTGCCCGGCAGCAACGAGCCGATTTGCTGATCCCATTGCAGTGCTTTGGCGGCGTTGAGTGTGGCCATTTCCAAGGCCTGCAACGCGGGCAAGGCTGCCGCGTCACCACTGATACCTTTTTGCAGCAGCGTCGCCAGACGTGTTTCTGAAAACATATCGAGGCGATTGTTCGACGCACAACCGTCCGTGCCAATGCCAACGTTTACACCGGCGGCAACCATTTTTGCGACTGGCGCGATACCGCTTGCTAGTTTGAGGTTCGACGTTGGGCAGTGGGCGACGTGTACACCTCGGGCGTGAAACAAGGCGATTTCTTCGGCGTTGACATGCACACAATGTACGGCAATCAGATTTGGCCCGAGCACCCCCAATCGTTCCAAGCGTTCAATCGGCCGGACACCGTGTTGTTTCATACTTTCATCAGGCTCGGCGGCGGTCTCGTGAATGTGGCACATCAACGTCAGGTCATCCATTTCATTGGCAATGGCAACCAGCTTCAAAAACGTTTGATCCGACACGGTATAGGGGGCGTGTGGCGTCAGCATCAATTTCAAATTTGGATCGGCGGCAAACATGTCGCGTGAGGCCAAGGCGCGCGCAATATACGAATCGGCATCGGCTGCGTAGGGAGTGGGAAATTCCAACACCGCGCCACCGAGTGCGGCGCGCATGCCCGCTGCTTTGACCGCCTTTGCACCAATGTCTTGATAAAAATACATGTCCGTAAAACATGTAGTGCCACTGCGGATCATTTCCGCGCACGCGACTTCAGTACCGTCATACACATAACTTTCGGAAAGGAATTTGGATTCAATCGGCCAGATATGTTCGTTTAGCCAGGTCATTAACGGCGTGTCATCCGCCAGACCACGCATAAGAGCCATGGCCGCGTGGGTATGCAGATTGATCAACCCGGGAATCAAGACATGCGAATCAAGGCGGATTTCGCCGGCATCGGCAAACTGTTGCCGTGCATCGGCAGCGGGCAGAATGGCGAGAATTTTGCCGTCGTTGATCACCACGGCGTGATTCTCAAGCATCGTGTTGCGTGGTTCAACCGGAAGTATCCAGCGGGCGGAAATAATTTCAGTCATGATGAGTTGAATGGCGAGAAGCCATTCCGAAGGTGATTAATGTGACACAAACAAAAAAGCCCCGCAAGGCGGGGCTTTTTTGCGAAATTGCAAGCCTACTTCTGTGACACGCCTTTGAATTCGATGTCGACGCGGCGATTCTTTGCGCGGCCTTCATTCGTTTTGTTAGAGGCGACCGGCTGAGTTTCACCTTTGCCGGAAATCGTGATCTTCGCTGCAGCGATGCCTTGCGAAACCATGTATTCCTTAACGGTGGTGGCGCGACGCTCGGACAGTTTCTGGTTGTATGCATCGGTGCCGATCGAATCGGTGTGACCAATTGCAATCACCATTTCAACATCAACTTGTTTCATTTTGGCGATGGCGTCGTCAATCGACTTCTTGCCTTCGGCTTTCAAAACAGATTTGTCAAAATCGAACAGTGCTTCGGCTTGAATCGAAATAGCCAGTTTTACTGGCACGGGTGCTGGTTTTGGTGCTGGTGCCGGTGCCGGTGCTGGCTTAGGAGGCACTACAACAGGAGCCGGTTTTGGTGGCTCAACTTTTTTCGGCATGCAATCCGGGTGATCAATGCCGCTTGTCTGAACGCAGGCACCAGAGGCGTCGCGTACTGGGTTGCCAGCGGCATCAACGAGGTTAGGGGTCACGCCTGCGAAGGCAGTGGTCGCGCCCAACAGCGCAGCAGATGCAGTCAACTTGGCAAGAAGGGAAATCTTCATTTGTTACTCCCGGGAGAATGGAAAATTATTGTCGTTCAACGCTTGCCTGATGGAAAAAACGGGCAAAAAACGCTGGAATTTAAAAAGTAAAGCTGGATGCATTGGAATCGTGCGCCCTGATAACCATGAAAATATACACGATAGGGGTGGGGCGGCACAACCTTCAGCGCTCCAAGTTACAACACTGGGCGCGCTAAAGTTGTAGATAAACAACAGACCGGCACATTTTGACCGAATTGCCATGAAATTACAACCAAGACACCCGCCTAAAGCACTATTGATTGTGTTGTTGGTCGTGTTCAACGCGTATCCATAGTGGTTTTACTTGTGTTTGTGGCAAACAAAACTGAATTGTGCTAAATTGGCGTGTTGCAGTTTTACCAAATATCTTATAAATCAAGCGTTTAGCGTGTCGTTTGTGCGTTTGACCAGACGACTAGGCGTAAAAACGCTGTCCTCCGAAGAGTTAGCCAGTGACCGAGCCACAAGTCCCCCAGTTTGCCAAAGAAACTCATCCGATCAGTATTGAAGAGGAGATGCGCACCAGCTTCCTAGATTACGCCATGAGCGTGATTGTCAGTCGCGCTTTGCCGGACGCACGCGACGGCTTAAAGCCGGTTCACCGCCGGGTTTTATTTGCGATGCAAGAGACCAATAATGTCCACAATCGGCCGTTTGTAAAGTGCGCGCGTATTGTTGGTGAGGTAATGGGTAAATACCATCCGCACGGTGACACGGCCATTTACGACACGCTGGTGCGTATGGCGCAAAATTTCTCGCTGCGTTACCCGTTAATTGACGGTCAGGGCAACTTCGGCTCGGTGGACGGCGACAATGCGGCGGCGATGCGATATACCGAGTGCCGGATGCAAAAGATCTCATCCGAACTGATGGCCGACATTGATTCAGATACGGTTGACTATGGTCCGAACTACGACGGCAAGGAAATGGAGCCGTTGGTATTGCCGGCCCGATTCCCAAATTTATTGGTTAACGGCTCTACTGGTATTGCGGTGGGCATGGCCACCAATATTCCGCCGCACAATTTATCGGACGTGATTGACGCCTGTTTGAAGGTGTTGGCCGATCCGGCGGTTGAATTGGAAGACTTGATTGATATTGTTCAGGCGCCGGATTTCCCGACCGCCGGCATCATTTATGGCATTGATGGTGTGCGCGATGGTTATCGCACCGGCCGTGGCCGCTGCATCATGCGCGCCAGAACCCACTTTGAAGACATGGACAAGGGTGGTCGACAGTCGATCATCATTGATGAGCTGCCGTATCAGGTGAACAAAGCCAATTTGCTGATCCGAATTGGCGAATTGGTGCGCGACAAAAAGCTTGAAGGTGTATCTGATCTGCGCGATGAGTCGGATAAATCCGGCATGCGCGCCGTGATTGAATTAAAACGCGGTGAAGTGCCGGAGATTGTGCTGAACAATCTCTACAAAATGACGCAAATGCAGGAGTCGTTTGGCATGAACATGGTGGCACTGGTCGACAACCAGCCGCGCCTGTTGAATCTGCGCCAATTTCTCGACGCATTCCTGCGCCATCGTCGTGAAGTCGTTACGCGGCGCACCGTATTTGAATTGCGCAAGGCGCGTGATCGTGGCCACGTGTTGGAAGGCCTGGCGGTTGCGTTGTCCAATGTCGATGAAATTGTTGAGTTGATCAAATCGGCACAGACGCCTGCAGAAGCCAAAATCAAATTGATGGGCAAGGTATGGCGCTCGAAATTGGTCGAAGAAATGTTGGCGCGCGCCTCAGGCGACCAAGCCGAGGCGTTCCGTCCGGAAGGATTACCCAAAGATTTTGGTTTGGGCAACAGCGGTTATCGTTTGTCTGAAACCCAGGCGCAACGCATTCTTGAAATGCAATTGCAGCGTTTGACCGGTTTGGAGCAGGACAAGATTGTTGCTGAATACAAAGAAGTGATGGACCGGATTGCCGATCTGCTGGATATTTTGTCGAAACCTGAACGTGTGACGACGATTATTGTTGCCGAGTTAAAGGAAATCAAAGCCCAATTTGGCGATAAACGCCGTTCTGAAA
>JAYTBF010000062.1:0-5567 GCA_043737175.1 Burkholderiales bacterium | reverse complement strand
GCCCAAATTTGAGATTGGTTATTGGTTGCGTTCCGCCAGCGCCGGCCAAGGCTATTGCACCGAAGCGGTGATCGGCCTGATTGAATTCGCAAAAAAAGAAATGGATGCCAAACGATTTGAAATCTGCAGTGATCCGCGTAATGCGCCGAGTCGCGCGGTGGCCGAACGCTGCGGATTTACACTCGAGGGCATCTTGAAAAAAAACATGCGTGCACCGGACGGCTCATTGCGGGATTCGTGTGTGTATGCACTGGTTATTGAATGAGAATTCTCGGCATTGATCCGGGGCTGCGTATAACCGGTTATGGTGTGATTGATAAATTGCCGGGCGGACTGAGTTATGTGGCCAGTGGGTGTATCAAATCGCCCGACGGCGAATTGCCGGATCGATTGAAAAATATTTTGAATTCAGTGCAGGAAGTGATTCGTTTGTATGCGCCGATGCAAGTCGCGGTTGAAAAGGTATTCGTCAATGTGAATCCGCAGTCAACCCTATTGTTGGGTCAGGCACGCGGCGCGGCGATTTGTGGTGCGTTGCTGCATGATTTGCCGGTGTCCGAATACACCGCCTTGCAGGTCAAACAAGCGGTGGTGGGCAACGGTCACGCCGAAAAAGAGCAGGTGCAGGAAATGGTCAAACGTTTGTTGAAGTTAGCGGGTGCGCCCAGCGCCGATGCGGCGGATGCGCTGGCGTGCGCCATATGCCATGCGCATGGCGGTGAATTGGGTGGCATGACTACACGTGGATATCGGGTTAAGGGTGGGAGATTGGTGAAATGAGGGAGACCTTGTTGAAGGACGTCAATCCGCGTCCAATCATTCTAGGTGTCGCTGCATATTGCGTGGCAACGTTGTTTTTTATGGCGTTGTTCAACATGGCTCCAGAAAGCTGGACGCATAACATTGCATATTTGTGGGTAATGGCGCTTGTCTGGACAGTATTTGTGCCTTTGTTTTGCGGGTTTGTAACGGGCGCGGCCACTGACAAACGGCTATTAATAGTGGCGGTCTACAGCGTAATTTCAGTCTATTTGGTAACACTGGTGGGTTTTTTTGGCCAACTCAATTCCATTCTTTTTTATTCTTTTCTCGTCCCGTTAGGTGTTTATGCGGGCTGGCATTTGCGCCAGTTAAAACCCGACGTCGTCAAACGACTTGACCGTGTTCCACTTCATGCCGGATTCGGTGTGGTGGCTTGCTGGGTTGTTGTTTTTGGTGGAATGCGCTGGATCGATTATTCAAGACAGCAAGAATATGAAATGTCCAGATGTGCCGGAAAACCAATAGATGAAAATTGTGCCCGGAAGATATGCGAAAGCAAAGTTCAGGAACGCTTGGCTGCAAAGCAAATGAAGGAATACGGGTACTCGATCAACGAGGCAGAAACATTGCATGAGCACTCCAACGATGCAGACAAGCAGGGACTTTGGACGCACCGTGGAACCGTACGCGTAAACCAAAAGATAGACAAACAAGAGCAGACTTCGTATTTTTTGATGTATTGCCTGGTTAACTCCAAAGGACATGCGTGGGCGAAGTTATCGCCAACCAACACAGAAAATTACCCCGCCGCGGGTACGCCGCTCCGTAGTGCGCTTGAAACAGACTGGAGGGAGTAAACAACATGATTGGTCGAATCACAGGAACATTGCTGGAAAAGAATCCGCCACAACTATTGGTCGACGCCAACGGCGTCGGTTACGAGGTGTTTGTGCCGATGTCGACGTTTTTTGGCTTACCGCGCAATGGTGAAAAGGTTTCGTTGTTCACGCATATGGTGGTGCGCGAGGACGCACAATTGCTCTATGGTTTTGCCACCGACGCCGAGCGGGCGGCATTTCGAACGCTGATCAAGGTCAGCGGCGTCGGACCGAAAGTTGCGCTGGCGGTATTGTCCGGCCTCAGTGTCAATGATCTGGGCGCCGCCGTGGCCATGCAGGAAACCGGGCGGTTGACCAATATTCCCGGAATCGGCAAAAAAACCGCCGAACGGTTATTGCTCGAATTGAAAGATAAGTTCAAGGTTGATCCCCACCTGCAATCGGGTGCGACCGGCGAAACAGCGCAACCCAGCGCCAATGAAGATGTATTAAACGCGTTGCTTGGTTTGGGTTACAGCGAAAAGGAGGCGCACCTCGCGGTGAAACAATTGCCCGCGGATGGCAGCGTTTCAGACGGGATCCGGCGCGCATTAAAATCATTGTCCAAACAGTGAAATTTAAACACAAGCAATGGCAACCATTTTGAGCCATTTTTGCTTGAAACATGTCTTAGATAGGCGTGTTTTATTATGAGCTCCTCGCAGCAAGGTTTTTACTCGAAATTTGTACTGCCGCCGCGCTGGTTCCGTGTGTTTATGAATTTTTGGCCGCCGTTTATCGGCATGCGTATTCACATCGAACATATCAGTGACGATTGGCAGACTTTACGTATGCGCATGAAGTTGGGTCTGCGCAACAAGAATTTTGTCGGTTCACATTTTGGTGGCGGGTTGTTTGCAATGGTCGACCCGTTTTATTTGGTCATGCTGATGCACCTCCTAGGCCGGGATTATCTGGTTTGGGATAAATCGGCCAGCCTTGACTTTGTTGTCCCCGGACGCGGCACGGTTTACGCGCACTTTCACGTCACCGATGACATGCTTGCTGAGATCAAGGCCAAAACAGCCAATGGCGAAAAATTTGAACCAACTTATCAGATTGATGTGGTGGATGCGGCTGGTAAAGTCGTCGCAAAGGTTGCCAAGACGCTTTACATCCGCCAGCGGCGCGCATGAAATTCGCCCTGTTTGCCGAAGTTTTCCGGCGCAAATTGCATGACTTTGCAGTCGTGTCGGCTAAAATGGCGAGATGTTAGAACCCGACCGTCTTATTTCCGCTGACAAAGCCTCAACCGTTGAGGACGTGCAAGAGCGGGCGCTGCGGCCGAAATTACTCGACGAATACGTCGGTCAGGAAAAAATCCGCGAGCAGTTGTCGATTTTTATCGCCGCCGCCCGTGGCCGTAACGAACCACTCGACCATACGCTGTTGTTTGGCCCGCCCGGCCTCGGCAAAACCACCTTGGCGCATATCATTGCCCGTGAAATGGGTGTCAATCTCAAACAAACATCGGGTCCGGTGCTGGAACGTGCCGGCGATCTGGCGGCGATGCTGACTAATCTTGAGCCCAACGATGTTTTGTTTATCGATGAAATCCATCGGCTCAGTCCGGTGGTTGAGGAGATTCTTTATCCGGCGCTGGAGGATTACCAGATTGACATCATGATCGGCGAGGGGCCGTCGGCGCGCTCGGTCAAACTCGATCTGCCACCGTTTACCTTGGTCGGCGCCACCACCCGTGCCGGTATGTTGACCAATCCGTTACGTGATCGGTTTGGCATTGTCTCGCGGCTGGAGTTTTATTCGCCAACGGAACTCAAGCGTATCGTCACCCGTTCGGCATCGTTGCTCAATGTGGGGCTGGATGACGAGGGATCATTGGAAATTGCCAAACGATCACGTGGCACACCACGCATTGCCAATCGTTTGTTGCGCCGGGTACGAGATTTTGCCGAAGTGAAATTTGACGGCAATGTCAGCAAAATCATTGCCGACGAAGCCTTAAAAATGCTCGATGTCGACGCCGTCGGGCTGGACGTCATGGATCGCAAAATGCTCCTGTCGATCATTGAAAAATTTGCCGGTGGTCCGGTGGGTGTTGAGAATCTTGCCGCAGCAATCGGCGAAGAGCGCGATACCATTGAAGATGTGTTGGAACCATACTTGATTCAGCAGGGATATTTGCAGCGCACCCCACGCGGTCGTATGGCCACGTTGCTTTGTTATCAACATTTTGGTTTGGTGATGCCGACACACAATCAGCCGCCCGGATTGTTCCCTTGAGCGTTTTATCAATGATGACCTCACAAACGCGCAACCCCCACCCCCAACCCCTCCCCCGCCAAAGGCGGGAGAGGGGAGCGCTCAGTTCCATAATCGCTGCCGCGATTTAGGAAAACATCAATCATGGCAAAAATTTCCCTGAAGGATGCGCAACAAACCCAGCTTTTTTCGTATTCGTTTCCGCTGCGTATTTATTACGAAGATACCGATGCCGGTGGTGTCGTTTATCACGGCCAATATGTGCGGTTTCTGGAACGCGCCCGCACCGAATGGTTGCGGCATCTCGGTTTTAACAATACCGATCTGGAACGCAAACATAAAATGCTCTGGGTGGTGACCGAAATGACTTTGAATTTTGTCAAACCGGCCCGCCTCGATGACAACCTGGATGTGACCGTCGCCGTTGAAACCATGGGGCGGGTGCGTTGCACCTTTCACCAGGAGGTGCGGCGTGGTGATGATGTGTTGTTGAAGGCGCGGGTAACCGTGGCCGCGGTGTCTGCCGACACCTTTAAACCAATTGAACTTCCCGCCGATCTCAAACGAAAAATGGAAGCGACCTGCCTGTGAATGCTTTAAACGCAATCAATATTCATCCTGATATGGCCCTTTGGACGCTGGTGATGCAGGCGTCCATTGTCGTCAAAATTGTCTTGCTGATTCTGGTGTTGGCGTCGATGCTTTCGTGGTGGTACATTTTTGTAAAAATGTTCACCTTGCGCAAGGCCAAAAAACTGGCGGAAGAATTCGAAAAGGAATTTTGGGGAGGTTCGGATATCGTCGGCCTTTATCAACGCTCAGCCTCCGGCCACTATGAAACCCAGGGCATGGAGCGCATTTTTGAGGCGGGCTTTAAGGAGTTTTTAAAACTCAAAAGCAAATCCGGTTCGGACATCGGCGCGCTCATGGACGGCACCCGCCGCGCTATGAAAGCGGCGTTTCAACGCGAGCTCGATTTTATGGAGCGACATCTGTCATTTTTGGCCACGGTGGGTTCGGTGAGCCCATATATCGGCCTACTTGGAACGGTATGGGGCATCATGAATGCGTTTCGAGGTTTGTCGAATGTGGCGCAGGCCACCCTGGCGCAGGTTGCACCCGGCATTGCCGAGGCGTTGATCGCCACCGCCATCGGTCTGTTTGCGGCCATTCCCGCAGTGATCGCCTACAACCGTTATTCGGCGGAGATCGATCGCCTCGCCAATCGTTACGAAAGTTTTATCGAAGAGTTTTCCAACATCCTGCAACGTCAGGCGGTGCATTAAAATGCGTCGCCCACGCCGTGCCATGGCCGATATTAATGTGGTGCCGTACATCGACGTGATGTTGGTGCTGCTGATTATTTTTATGGTGTCGGCACCATTGATTACACCCGGGCAGATTGATTTACCGAGTGTCGGTCAGAGCTTGAATCCAACAGTCGCCCCGCTCGAAGTGCGGCTGGATAAAGACGGCACGATTGTGCTGGTTGATCGCCAGCAAGGCGGCCGCGAGCAAAAGGTGGTGAAAACCGAATTGCTGAATTCGGTGCGGCGTATGCAGGCCACCCACCCTGAACAGGCGGTGGTGATATCGGCCGATAAGTCGCTGCGTTATGAAAATGTGATCGAGGTGCTCGACGCCCTACAAAAAGGGCAGGTGAAACGTGTTGGTTTGCTGGTGAAACCGGCAAGTTAATTCGCT
>JAYTBF010000061.1:0-12816 GCA_043737175.1 Burkholderiales bacterium | reverse complement strand
GCACGGTCACCTCGGAATGGAACGGGGTCAAGTGTGGTGTGATGCATGCTTGTGGGCACGATACCCATGTGGCAATTTTGATGGGCGTGGCGGAAATTCTGGTCGCGATGCGTAGTGACATTGCCGGCACCGTCAAATTTATTTTTCAGCCCGCCGAAGAAATGCCGCCGGAGGGCGAAGAGGGCGGCGCGCAATTGATGATCAAACAGGGCTGTATGGAAAACCCGACAGTGGATGCGATTTTTGGATTGCACATCACCTCGACGTTGCACGCCGGAAAAATCGGCTACCGGCCGGGGCCGTTTATGGCCAGCGCCGATACCTTTCGAATTTTTGTGCGTGGCAACCAAACTCACGGCGCAAGACCGTGGGGTGGCGTTGATCCGATTGTAGTCGGCTCACAAGTGGTGTTGGGCTTACAAACCATTGTCTCGCGCAAAATGAATTTGACCGAAGAGCCATCGGTGGTGACCGTGGGAAGTTTTCAGGCGGGCAACCGGTCCAACATCATTCCCGACGAAGCGAAAATGGAAGGCACCATCCGCACTTTTGATGAAACCCATCGCAGTGATATTCATCAGTTTGTCGAAAAGATTTCGACCATGATTGCCGAAGCGGGTGGTGCCAAGGCACACGTGCATATTTCACGAGGTTACCCGGTGACGGTCAACAATGTCGCCTTGACCGAGTGGTCATTGCCAACATTGCGACGGGCAGCGGGCGAAAGCAATGTAAATGTCTGCCCAAAAAATTGTGGCGCGGAAGATTTTTCGTTTTTTCAGCAACAAGTACCGGGCCTGTTTTTTAATATTGGCGCGACTCCGCCCGACAAAGAGTGCCGCACCGCGCCGTCCAATCACAGCCCGCGTTTTTATGTCGATGAATCAGGTTTGAAGATTGGTGTGAAGGCGTTGACGGCGCTGGCGCTCGATTGGCTGGATGCCAACAACGTCGCGGCAAAATGAGTTATCTCGGTTGTTTTGATTTGTTCAAAATCGGTATCGGCCCTTCGAGCTCGCATACCGTTGGGCCGATGCGAGCAGCACATCGCTTTTTGAAGGAGTTGCCGGCGGGCGACTTGGAAAAAATAAGCAAGGTTGAAGTGGAGTTATTTGGCTCCCTCGCCCACACCGGCAAGGGGCACGCCACCGACATCGCCATCATATTGGGATTACATGGCGACACACCGGATGATGTTGACACTTCGGTAATCGGTGCGTTTATTGCTGCGGTCACCAAACAAAATCAGTTGAAGTTATTGGGTAAACAGGCGGTGTTGTTTTCACCATTGACGCACATTCGTTTTAATTTGCGTGATTTGTTGCCCATCCATTCTAACGGCATGATGTTTCGCGCCTATGCCCAAACCACTTTGATTGCCGAACGCGCCATGTATTCGATCGGTGGCGGATTTGTGGTGGACGAAGACGAGGCCTTTGTGGGTACGGCGCGCGGCGATGCGCATAGCGTGCCGCATCCATTTCAATCAATGAAGCAGTTGCTGGCGGCCTGTCATCAAACCGACAGCAAGCTGATTGATTTGTTACGCCTCAATGAAAATGCGTTGCGACCAGAAGCCGAAACCAACGCCTTTTTGGATCGAGTGATCGATACCATGTTTGTGTGTATGGATCGAGGCATGGCCACTGACGGGCAGTTGCCGGGCGGTCTGAATGTGCCGCGCCGCGCGCACGGCATCCATGAAAAATTATTGGCTGAAAACAAATGCCGCTCCATGTTGCCGCACCAGATCATGGATTGGGTGAGTGTGTATGCGATTGCCGTGAATGAAGAGAATGCGGCCGGTGGCCGGGTGGTGACCGCGCCAACCAATGGTGCGGCCGGGGTGGTGCCGGCGGTGTTGCGTTATGCGCGTGATTTTTGCAATGCTGACCAGGCGCAGCTACGCGATTTTTTGATTGTTGCTTCCGCCATCGGTGCGTTGTGCAAAATGAATGCGTCGATTTCCGGTGCCGAGGTCGGCTGCCAGGGCGAGGTCGGTTCCGCCGCTGCCATGGCCGCAGCCGGATTGGCGTCGGTGTTGGGTGCCAGCAACGAACAAATCGAAAATGCCGCCGAAATTGCATTGGAGCATCATCTGGGCATGACCTGTGATCCGATTGGCGGCTTGGTGCAGATCCCGTGTATCGAGCGCAACGCCATGGGCGCGATCAAGGCGATTTCGGCAACCTCATTGGCGATGCGCGGCGACGGCACCCATCACGTCACCTTGGATCAAGTGATTGAGACCATGCGCCGCACTGGCGCGGATATGCAAACCAAATACAAAGAGACCTCGTTGGGTGGGTTAGCGCTGGCGGCAGTGGAGTGTTAGCAGTTTGTTGAAATTCTGCTGCGCTCGGTGATGCGGCGTTGGCAAGCGGCTCAAAATCCTCATGTATACCGCATACATTCCGGTTTTTCGCCGCTTTCCGCCTTGCCTGACCTTCGCTCGCGACGAATTTCAACAAACTGTTAGCGCCATTCAGCGTAAAATAGCCCATCGCGCCGATTTGAATCAGCTTGCGGGCGCGGGATGACGAAACTGCTCTAGTTCGCCATCTGAAATTCCGCTAAAGCGAGGCATGTTCCGACAACCTGTCCGCTTGGTGCCCACCGACGCGACAGGTTTTTATTTTCTGATTTTGGACATGATGCAATCGCCTTCACAATTTTCGGCCGACGCTTCGGCGCCAATCGACCCCTCAAAATTACCCAACCGCACCGCGGCCCTGATGGATGCGCTGGCGCAGCGAATTTTGGTGCTTGATGGTGCCATGGGCACCATGATTCAGCGCTACAAGTTAACCGAAGCCGAATACCGGGGCACGCGCTTTGCCGACTGGCCGTCCGACCTCAAGGGCAATAACGATTTATTGACCCTCACCAAGCCGGAAGTTATTCGTGAAATTCACGCTGAATATCTGAATGCGGGTGCCGATATTCTTGAAACAAACACGTTTAATTCGACCACTATTTCCATGGCCGATTACGGCATGCAGGCCCTGGCGTATGAGTTAAATTTTGAGGGCGCAAAATTAGCACGTGAAGTCGCTAATGAATTTTCGCGGAAGACCCCACAGCAGCCGAGATTTGTGGCGGGTGTATTGGGGCCGATGAATCGCACCCTGTCGTTGTCGCCCGATGTCAATGATCCCGGCTTTCGCGCGGTCAATTTTGATCAGGTCAAAGACGCCTATCGCGAAGCCACGCGCGGATTGATCGACGGTGGTGCCGACATCATTTTGATTGAAACGATTTTTGATACGCTTAACGCAAAGGCGGCCATCTTTGCGGTGGATGAAGAATTCGAAGCGCGCGGATTCACTGCCGAGCAACGATTGCCGATCATGATTTCCGGCACCATCACCGATGCCTCCGGGCGCACCCTGTCGGGTCAGGTAGTCGAGGCGTTTTATAACTCGGTGCATCACGCCAGACCGATTTCGATTGGTTTTAATTGTGCGTTGGGTGCCAAGGAATTACGCCCGCATATTGAAGAATTGGCGCAAATCGCCGATTGCCGGGTGTCGGCGCATCCAAATGCGGGCCTGCCGAATGCCATGGCCGAATACGATGAATTGCCCGCCGAAACCGCCGCGTATATTCGCGAGTGGGCCGCAGCCGGATGGTTGAATATCACCGGTGGCTGTTGCGGCACCACGCCGCAACATATTCGCGCCATTGCCGAGGTGGTGAAACCATTTAAACCACGTCTCATACCAACGATCGAAAAACGCCTGCGTTTATCTGGATTGGAGCCGGTCAACATTGGTGACGACTCGTTGTTTGTCAATGTCGGTGAACGTACCAATGTCACCGGTTCACGCGTCTTCGCCAAATTAATTCTGAATGACGATTACAACGAGGCGCTGACCGTGGCCAGACAGCAGGTAGAAAGTGGTGCGCAGGTGATTGACATCAACATGGATGAAGCCATGTTGGATTCACAGGCGGCGATGGTGAAGTTTCTGAATCTGATTGCGGGTGAGCCGGATATTTCCCGTGTGCCGATCATGCTCGACTCGTCGAAGTGGAGTGTGATTGAGGCCGGCTTGAAATGTGTGCAGGGCAAATCGATCGTCAATTCGATTTCGATGAAGGAAGGTATTCCCGCATTTATTGCCGCCGCCAAATTGTGCCGTCGTTATGGCGCTGCGGTCATCGTCATGGCGTTTGATGAAAAAGGCCAGGCCGACACGTTTGCGCGCAAGACTGAAATTTGTGCCCGTTCGTACAAAATCCTCACCGAAGAAGTCGGTTTCCCGCCGGAAGATATTATTTTTGACCCGAATATTTTTGCGGTCGCCACCGGTATTGAAGAACACGCCACCTACGGCGTGGATTTTATTCGCGCCACCGAATGGATTCGCCAGAACCTGCCGTATGCCAAGGTCAGCGGCGGCGTCTCGAATGTGTCGTTTTCATTTCGTGGCAACGAGCCGGTGCGCGAGGCCATTCATACCGCATTTTTGTATCACGCCGGCCGTGCCGGCATGAGCATGGGCATTGTCAACGCTGGTCAGCTTGGTGTGTACGACGACATCCCCAAAGATTTGCTGTTGTGTGTTGAGGACGTGTTGTTCAATCGCCGTCCGGACGCCACCGATCAACTGGTCGCGTTTGCCGAACAATACAGGGGGCTCAAAATAGACCAGGTGGAAAACTTGGCGTGGCGGGCGCAAGAGGTCGAGGCGCGTCTCACCCATGCACTGGTTAAAGGCATCACCGAGTACATTGTCGCCGACACCGAGGAGTGTCGTGCCAAGGTACAGGCAGCAGGCGGGCGGCCGATCAATGTGATTGAAGGTCCATTGATGGACGGCATGAATGTGGTCGGTGATTTGTTTGGTGCCGGAAAAATGTTTTTGCCACAGGTGGTGAAGTCGGCGCGGGTGATGAAACAAGCGGTGGCGCATTTGGTGCCGTTTATCGAAGAAGAAAAACGCCTCAATGGCACGGTCAATGCCAAAGCCAAGGGCAAGATTGTCATGGCAACCGTTAAAGGTGATGTACACGATATTGGCAAAAATATTGTTGGTGTGGTGATGCAGTGTAATAACTACGAAGTGGTGGATTTGGGTGTAATGGTGCCGGCCGAAAAAATTCTCGCCGCGGCGGTGGAGCACAAGGCCGACATCATTGGCCTGTCCGGTTTGATCACCCCTTCACTGGAAGAAATGGCGCATTTTGCCAAGGAAATGCAACGACTTGGTTTCACCATTCCGTTGCTGATTGGTGGTGCCACGACATCGCGTACGCACACGGCGGTCAAGATCGAACCACATTACCAAGGACCGGTGGTGTGGGTGCCGGATGCCTCACGCGCAGTAGGGGTGTGCAGCAATTTGTTGTCGGACGAATTGCGCGACAAATTTGTGGCCGGGGTGCGGGCCGATTTTGTCAAAGTGCGCGAACAACACGCCAACAAAAAAGGTGTGAAGTTGGTGACGATCGAGGCCGCGCGCCAAAATGCGGCCAAGATTGATTGGCAAACGGATAACCATGTTCCCTCCAAGCCAAAGTGGCTGGGTGTGAAGACGCTGAAAAATTTCCCACTCGAGCAGTTGGTGCCGTATATCGACTGGAGTCCGTTTTTTCAGACCTGGGACCTGTGGGGAAAGTATCCGCAAATACTTGACGATGCAGTGGTGGGCGAAAGCGCCCGCGAAGTGTTTAACAACGCGCAGCAAATGCTCGACAAAATCATCAAGGGAAAGTGGTTACAAGCCAATGCGGTTTTTGGGTTTTGGCCGGCCAATGCGGTGGGAGATTCAGTCGAAATCTATGCCGATGAAAACCGTGCCGAGCTGATGCAAACATTCCATCATTTGCGCCAGCAAAACGAAAAACCAACGGGCAATGCCAATCAATGTTTGGCGGATTTTATCGCCCCAAAATCGACCGGCATCAAGGACTATCTGGGTGGCTTTGCGGTGACCGCTGGCATAGGCGGTGACGAACGCGCCAAGGCGTTTGAAGCGGCCAACGATGATTACAATGCGATCATGATTAAAGCGCTGGCGGATCGGCTGGCCGAAGCGTTCGCCGAATACCTGCACGCGCGGGTGCGGCGCGATGATTGGGGCTACGCGGCCGACGAAACGCTGGCGATCGATGATTTGATTGCGGAAAAATACGTTGGTATTCGTCCGGCACCAGGTTATCCGGCATGTCCGGAACATTCTGAAAAAGCGCCGCTGTTTATGATGCTCAACGCCAGCCATCTCGCCGGCATTACCTTGACGGAGTCATTTGCGATGTGGCCGACGGCCGCCGTCTCGGGTTTTTATTATTCACATCCGCAGTCACAGTATTTTGCGGTTGGAAAAATTGATCATGACCAAGTGGTCGATTACGCCAAACGAAAAGGCTGGAGCATTCCGCTGGCGGAGCGCTGGTTGGCGCCGAATTTGTAACCTTGTCCAGATTGGAAACAGAATTTCGCCATTGCAGGTAAAATGGTCTCAGCTTTTAAAACAACATCATCTTGCGCCCTCAATGAATATGCCTAGAAATTTAGCCGGTTCTTACACCCATCTTCCATCGCCAATGAAAACCTATCTGCTGTCGGTTCTCGCCATTGCCTGCTGTGCCATTCCCTCGGCGATTTTTTCGTCGTGGATATGGAAATCAATTGGCCTGACGGGCATTCCACTCGCGTTGTCGACGGTGATCAGCGCCATGGTTCTTGCCACGGCATTGTTCGCCTTGTTGTCGGCGGTTGGCAAGGCTTACAAAATTACCAAGTAAAGTCGGCCATTGGCGCGCGTCGCCAATGAGAAATGGCTCGAAATATCCGTGTTTGCTGGTGCTTCATTTTCAACAAATTGTTTGCTAAACGGTTGCCAGCTGCCGGTTTCGCGCACTTTCGCGCACCTTTGCGCCCCTAAATCGGCGTCAGTCGGCCGACAATTTTTCCGCTGTCGATCAACGTCGCCAATTCGTCGCGCAGCCGTGCGCTTTCATCCATCGCGAAGCGCCAATATTTGAGTCTGCCTTCAAAGTCGTGCACAAACCGCGTGAAATCATTCCGATCGGGTAGTTTTTTCATCGGCAGTCTGTCGAGGTACGCACGGCTGGGAGATACCAGCACCACATTGTCGAGCCAGGCACCGCTGGCCTTGCGCCATGGCAACATTTTGTCGAGCCAGCCGGGCACAATTTTATTGGTGAAATGTGGATATAAAACCAGCCCGTCACGTTGCGCGTAGGGCAAATGTAAATGGTAGTCGATGATGCCGCCGTCCCAGTAGGTGCCGCTGGCCGCGCCGTCAATATGTTTGACGCCTTCGAGGATGAGCGGAATCGAGCCAGAGGCAATCAGTGCATCGGCAAAATTTGATTCGCCAAGGCGTGTGTAGTCGGTGTGAAATGGGTCAAATTTGCTGGTCAGTGGCCCGGAGCGAAACGGCGTTAAATCGCCTGCCCCGCTGTAGAACCAGGTGCGATCAAGAAAGTGGCGCAAATGTTTTCGCCCGACCATGTTGGCAACGGCCGCCAGCGCATAACCGGCATGGGTGCGCCCACGCGCCTCACGCGCCAAAATGTTCTTGCCACGCACCGCCAGCACATGCAGGCGATAGTGCGGATGGGTGAGCACATTATTGATGTGCCCGACAAATAGATTGTCGATCAATTCGCGTGCATAGGCGGTGATATACGCTGATGTCACTTTTTTTGGATAGTATTGTTCGCTGTACGCTTTGGCAAAACTGTTGAGCGCGGTACGGGTGGCATCCGCGGAAAAAACGCCATCAATATTGCCACGACATACCGCGGCAAATCGCCATGCGCCGATGGACGCGCCGATTAAATCGATTGGTGTTGTCCGTTTTGCCGCACCCTCAGGCAACCAATCGGCAAACAGCCATTCGTCGAGTTTAGCCAACCCCAACCCCTTGGGGCCGCCGGCGGCACCCGGCACGATCTGAATATCTTCCGGACGCAGGCCGTGTTCACGAATGTGCTTCATTGCGCGCGGACCGGCTTTGATTTCGAGCATGTTCACGGCGCAAGCCTGGTTTCGAAAAAATCAAAATAGCCGCGTAATAACAATTGCGGCGCTTCGATTTGCGGGTAATGTCCGATGCCATGTAACAACATGATGTCGGCTTCAGGAACCAGCTCACGGTAGCGCTCAGACATATGCCGGCCGGAAATCGGATCACTCGCGCCGGCGATTAAACGAATCGGAATGGGTCGATGTAGAGCGTCACCAATCGCGAGCGCCAGTGCCCCCACCCAACGGGCGCGGTAACGGCGCCGCTCAAGCATGTACTCAATCAGCTGTGGAAGGATCTTAACGCCTTCATTTTCATTGATCAGCGCCCACATCACATCGATGTCGGCTTTGCTCGGCGGTGTGTCATGACCAAATATATTGGTCATGTTGACAGCAAAACGCGCTTTGCTAAATCGTTTGGCGACAAACGGGCCCAATGGCGACAGCAATAACCGTTGCAGCAAGCGAGGCCGGTGGGTCTCCGGAAAGAGTCCGCCATTTAACAGGCAAATACTTTGCAGCTCGACGCGCGCCGAACCGTCGTGGTGGCGCGCCAGCAACTCCTGCGCAACCGTGTCGCCATAATCATGCGCCATGATGTGATAGTGCTGAATGCCGAAACGCGATAGCAGTTCTTCGCACAAATCCGCCTGATCGAGAATGCTGTACTGGTAATCGGTTGGTTTGGCGGAAAAGCCGAAGCCGAGCAGGTCGGGGGCAATCAGGTGAAAACGCGTGGCCAGTTGTGCCCAAAGCGGCGACCAATCCCACGATGCGGTCGGGAAACCGTGAATCAGCAATAACACCGGCCGGTCATCCAGTAGCGGCATTTCGCGATGAGAGCGTTTAAAAAATACGCGGTGTGAGCGATGTGGAAAAAACTCGCCACCCTCCCGCCAGTCATCAAAAGAGTAAAAAGCTTTGGTCAAAACGCGCTTGCCTGTGTGATTTTCTTGAATGCTATTATCGTTAAAAATACCTCGCAAAGAAAAAACCCCATGTCCAAGCTGTTCTCGCCCCTGACAATTCGTCAAACAACATTCAAAAATCGCATTTTTGTTTCACCCATGTGCCAATACTCCTGTGTTGATGGTTTGCCCAACAGCTGGCATTTGGTGCATCTGGGCGCACGTGCAGTCGGTGGCGCGGCCATGGTGATGACCGAGGCTGCGGCGGTGTCGCCGGCAGGCCGTATTTCGCCCGAAGACGCCGGCATATGGAATGATGCCCAACGTGACGCCTGGCAACCGATTGCCGCCTTTATTCGCGCCAGTGGTGCCGTACCCGCCATGCAGCTCGCCCACGCCGGACGCAAGGCGTCCACCTACGCGCCGTGGCGCAGCATGCAAGGCGGTCGGGTGGAGGAGTGTGACGGCGGCTGGCCAGTGATGGGTGCGGGTACCGAACCATTTTCAGACACCTATGCCACCCCCCATAAAATGACTGTCGACGAAATTCGCGCCAGCATTGATGATTTTGCGTCTGGAGCCCAACGCGCGCTTGATGCCGGATTTGAAGTCATTGAAGTGCATGCAGCACACGGTTATTTGGCGCACCAATTTTTGTCACCACTGGTCAACCATCGCATCGATCAATACGGTGGATCGTTGGCAAACCGCATGCGTTTTGCCATGGAAATTTCTGCCGCGGTACGTGCGGTGTGGCCGAAAGAAAAACCGGTGTTGGTGCGGTTGTCGGCGACCGATTGGGCGGAAGGCGGTTGGGATTTGCCACAATCGATTGAATTATCAAAAGCGTTAAAACAAATTGGTGTGGATATGATTGATGTCTCGTCTGGTGGGGCCGTCGCCAACGCAAAAATGGATATCCGACCGGGTTATCAGGTGCCGTTTGCGCGTGCAATTCGGCGCGAGGCCGAAATCGCCACCGGTGCGGTGGGGCTTATTACCGAAGCAGTGCAGGCCGAGCAGATTGTTGCCGACGGTGACGCCGATTGTGTGTTTTTGGCGCGGGCGTTGTTGCGCGACCCCTACTGGCCGTTACACGCCGCCGCCGCACTTGGGGTGGCCGTAGAATGGCCGGATCAATACAAACGGGCAAAGGTAAACGCGTTTGGCAGGTAGCCATGTTTAGTGAACGTTGGCAACATGAATTAAAGTTGAACGACAGAGGAGCCACAAATGATCGATCTTTATTACTGGCCAACACCCAATGGACACAAGATTACTTTGTTGCTGGAGGAGGCAAAACTCGCCTACAACATCATTGGTGTCAACATTGGTACGGGTGAACAATTTAAGCCGGACTTCCTGAAAATATCACCAAACAATCGTATGCCGGCAATTGTCGATCACGCACCGGCATCGGGTCGTGCACCCATTAGTGTGTTTGAGTCCGGAGCAATTCTTCTGTACCTGGCCGGCAAGACCGGCAAATTTATCCCCAGGGATTTGCGTGGCCAGGTGGATACCTTGCAATGGTTGATGTGGCAAATGGGTGGGCTCGGGCCAATGCTCGGACAGAACCATCACTTTGTCCACTACGCACCGGAAAAAATTCCCTATGCAATTGATCGTTACACCAAAGAAACATCACGTTTATATGGCGTATTGAATAAACAGTTGGCCGACCGGGCATTTATTACCGGCAAACAATATACGATCGCCGATATGGCGTGTTACCCGTGGATATTGCCGGAGCGGCAAGGGCAGGACATGAAGGATTTCCCGCATGTTGCACGCTGGCACGCAACCATCAAGGCACGTCCGGCAACAACGCGCGCCTACGCAAAAAAAGATGCCGTCAATGCCACGCCAGTGGCGAATATGACCGATCAACAGCGCAAGGTCTTGTTTGGTCAGGACAAATCGACGGTGAAGCCGTAAATTGGGCTTCAAAAAGTTCATCCTTCCAGCCGCGGATCGCACTTACCTGAGCCTTGAATCGTTGCAGGACGTGGTCAGTAGCCCGGAAAGAGCGCAGTGTATTCCGGGAGCGTCTCACGATGGGTGCGTTGAATTCCAGGAATGCGCTTTTGATTTAACGCAATGAGCAGTAGTGACGGATTTTTTGCAATGTTGGATTTACCGTTAATGACGTGCAAAAATTTACCTACTCCGCAGCCTGCATAAACGGCAACTTAACCTCAACTGCTTTGCCATTGCGAATATCGTAAATCCGATCCGCGAATTTCCAGACCTCTGGTCGATGCGAGCAAATAATCAACGTGATGCCAAGTTGTCTGAGGTTATGCAGAATTTGCGCTTCTCCTTCAACATCCAGGCTGGAGGTCGCCTCATCAAACACCAGCAATTTAGGGTCGCCAATCAGCGCACGTGCCAGCAACACTCGTTGGCGCTGACCACTGGATAAGCCGGTCATGCCTTCACCAACACCTGTATTCAGTTGCATCGGCAAGCCTTTGACAAACTGATCCAGGCCGACAACTTTCAGCGCCTCGTAAATGTTATCGTCGCTACACCCATTTCCACCGCCAATACCGCCGCGAAATAGCAGAATATTCTCGCGGACAGAACCTGCAATTAGGCGATCCGTTTGCAGCACCGCACCAAGCTGCCCAATGCCCTGTTGAACAGGAACGCCATCAATGAACACTTCACCTGCACCCGGCGTCGCCGCTCCACAAATCAACTTGATCAGCGTTGTCTTACCCGCGCCAGATGGCCCCTTCACGATCACACACTCGCCAGCCTTGATTTGCAAGGTCACACCATCCAGCACCCACGCATCGAGTGTTCCATAACGAAAGCTTACCTGGTTGACTTGCAACGCCCCAGCAACAATGGTGCCAGTTGCCGTTTTCGTCAGTGGTTTTTCTGCCATCAATTCGGCCAACTGCTCTCGTTGCGGTAATAACAAGGCATGCTGTTGCCATAGCTGGAACAACGCACTCAAGGCATTTGCGAATTGGTCTTTATATAATCCTGCCGCCACAAACACGCCAAGGGAATAGTTTTCGGTCTTTACAAAGTAGCTTGCCAGACAAACAAAAATAAGCTGCTCTATTGTTGACAGTAAGCTGCCAATTGAACTCCGCGATGCACTCAGCCTTGCTGATGCGAGATTCATATCCGCCGCTGTCCGTACTCGTCGCCTGAGGCGCGCACGACCGCGCCACAGGCTGCCCATGCGCATCAGCATGGGTAATTGGCTCATCACATCATAAAAAAACGCACGCTGCTGGGTTTGTACCTGAATGGTTTTGGCATTATTGGTTTGTTGGGGCGCGCGGTACGCCCAATCGAGCGCACTCGACAGTAACATGCCGATCAGGCTGGGGATGATGAGCCACGGTGAAATATAAAACATTGCCGCAATGCCGACTGACCCCATCAGCAGCGTCGACAGAAAACGACTCATCACCTCACCATAAAATTGCTGCAACGACATTAAAGCCTGGTATTGCGTAAATGAATAACCCTGCGGGCGAGACTGGAACCAATCAATATTTTTATTTGCGAGTCGATCAAAAATATCGCCCGCCAAGGTCAGGCTGAGCCGCTTGCCGATCATGCGATTGCCAATTGAGGCAACGACGGACGACAAATTACCAATCACCGAAATCAACAGAAACGCAACCGCAATCATCGAAAGACCGGACAGGCCTGCGCTGGGGACGATGGCATCAATCGAACGCTGTGTGAGTAGCGGAATTGCCAACAACATTGCCTGCGCCAGTAAGCCAAGCGATAAGACCTGAAAGCCCAACCGCGTGAGGGCCTGATGTCGGGCAATCCTCAAGAATGGCGTGGATGCAGGTGTTTCAGGCAATTCCCGATGTGACACGCCTGTGACCTCGATACCCAGCGCAACTGAATCAAGATCGAAGT
>JAYTBF010000060.1:0-2227 GCA_043737175.1 Burkholderiales bacterium | reverse complement strand
ACGGCCACAGCAGGCGCCGGTGCGGCTACCGTTGGTGCTGGTTTGGCCGGCTCAACTTTGGCGATCTGGCTAGGCGCTTGGGCAACAGTGGTGGTCGCGGCTTGTGGCGCTGATTTCGGCGCGGTAAACATTTCCTTGACCAGGGCCAATTTGGATTGGGCCGTTACGTTCGACTTGTCGATTTGTAAGGCCTTGTCATAGGCGCGACGGGCGAGTTGGGCGTAAATGTCGCCAAGATTTTCGTGGGCGGTTCCATAGGCAGGGTTGGTGTGGATAGCCAATTCAAGCGACGCTTTTGCCTTGTCATAATTACCCTGGCCAGCGTAAAGCACAGCGAGATTATTGTGCGGCTCGGGCAACTCTGGAAAATCTTCGGTCAGCCCGGTAAACGTCTGAATCGCCTCGGTGACCTTTTTTTGTTCGGTGAGAATGAGTCCCTTCAGGAAGCGGCCTTGTGCATCTTTAGGCTGCTGCTGTAGTCCTGCGTTCACCTTTTGCATTGCCTGATCGAACTTGCCCTGTTGATACAAACGACTGCCATCTTTAAAGTCATCTGCAGGTGCGGCGATGGCAACGCTGGTGATCCCCGCAGCCAGTGACCCCGCAAGGACAATCCTTAAAATTTTAGATTTGATCATATGGATGGCATCGGAATTCGGGCGTGGGGTCATGAATTTATTGAGCATCATGTTATAATTCGTTGAATTAAAAGCAAATTTTTCTCGCGGTTGTCCGCTATTCTACCAAGAATGTCGCCTAGTATGCATCCTACCCAATGCGCCGATCGTCCAGCCGGACCTGTCGCAAATTTCCAAACCGATTTTCATCCAAAATCGTGTCAAATATTGCCGCCGGCGTGATGCTGGCAACCTGCCTGAATATTGCCTCCCCCCGCCCGGGTTTAACCAAAATTTGAACATTGCCACCAAAAGCAGTACTTTGATGGCGCGCGGGTGATTGGGTTCGCAACATGATAAAAAATTAAATTGTGCCGACTAAAATCCGACGCTCACCAATCAGTCCAAATAATATGCAAATAATTTATAACACCTTGTCGCGGCAAAAAGAACCGTTGCAACCGATTGAACCCGGAAAAATTCGCATGTATGTATGCGGTCCAACGGTTTATGACTACTACCATATTGGTAATGCCCGCACCTTTAGTGTTTTTGATATGGTTTATCGGTGGTTGTCGAATTCAGGCTTCGAGGTTAACTACGCGCGCAATATCACCGATATTGATGACCGGATTATCGAACGGGCGGCGGTAAACAACGAGTCGATGACAGCGTTGACCGAGCGTATGACGACGGCAATGTTTGAGGATTCGGATCGGCTGAAGTTATTGCGGCCGACCCACAGTCCGCGAGCAACACATTACATCGATGCGATGCTCGACATCATCAACATGTTGGTTGAAAAAGGTGTGGCCTATCGCGCCGATAATGGCGACGTTTTTTATTCGGTTCGTGAATTTGATGGGTATGGCAAATTGTCCCGGCGCAATCTCGACGACCTGCGGGCCGGCGAGCGGGTGTCAACCGCGGTATCGAGTGCGAAGCGTGATCCACTGGATTTTGTTTTGTGGAAAGCCGCCAAACCGGATGAGCCGAAATGGCCGTCAATATTCGGTGATGGCCGTCCAGGGTGGCACATCGAATGTTCCGCCATGTGCCGCGAGGTGTTGGGCGAACAGCTGGATATTCACGGTGGTGGCTGGGATTTACAGTTTCCTCATCATGAAAATGAGATCGCCCAGACCGAAGGAACGTTTGAAAAAGACAGTGGCAAAAAATTCGCACGAATGTGGATGCACGCGGCATTTCTGAATTTTGATCAGGAAAAAATGTCGAAGTCTGTTGGTAATTTTTTCACCTTGCGCGAAGTGCTGAATAAACTCGATCCCCTGCAAGGCGGCGAGACGGTGCGCTTTTTTCTGCTGCGCGGGCATTATCGAAGTGAAATTAATTATTCCTGGGACACCTTGGAAGATGCCCGGCAGACCCTGTTGGGTTTTTATATCGCACTGAAGGAAGCGCCGCCTGAGGATGTCACGCTCGATTGGTCGAACCCGTATGCCCAAAAATTTCGCGCGGCCATGGAGGATGATTTTGATACACCTGCCGCCTTTGCGGTGTTGCATGAATTGCGCCGTGAAATAAACCGCACCAAGTCGTCAGATTTGGCGGGGATATTAAAGGCGTTGGGCGGCACCATCGGTTTGTTG
>JAYTBF010000059.1:0-5608 GCA_043737175.1 Burkholderiales bacterium | reverse complement strand
GTTTCGCCTGGTTCCGTGGTGTTTGAAAATGAAATTTTTCAGCTGATTCAATATGCACCGATCACCAAAGAGGTGTTTGTGCGCCCGTTATTGTTGGTACCGCCGTGTATCAACAAGTTTTACATTCTTGATCTGACACCGGAAAATTCCTATATTCGTTATGCAGTCTCACAGGGCCATACGGTGTTTGTGATGTCGTGGCGCAACGTCAACGAGAGCCTCGGCCATCTGACTTGGGATGACTACATCGCCAACGGGGTGATCAAAGCGATCGATACCGTACGCGTGATCACCAATGTCGAAAAAATTAATGCGTTGGGATTTTGCGTCGGCGGCACCTTGCTGGCGTGCGCGCTGGCTATTTTGCGTCGTATGGGCCATGACGTCGTTGAAAGTGTGACGATGTTGACCACCTTTATTGACTTCACCGACGTGGGTGAGATTGATGCTTATATCGACGACACATTTTTAGCAAAACGCGAACGCGAGGTCGGCGCAGGGGGAATCGTCAACGGTGCTGAACTGGCGCTGGCCTTTTCGTCGTTGCGCGCCAATGAATTGATCTGGAGCTACGTCGTCAGCAATTATTTGAAAGGGTCCAAGCCACCGGCGTTTGATTTGCTTTATTGGAATGCGGATAGCACCAATCTGCCGGGGCCGTGGTACTGCTGGTATTTGCGCCATACCTACGTGGAAAATAATCTCGCCAAACCGGATAAGGTCTCGGTTTGTGGCATTCCGGTTGATATGAGTTATGTTGATGTGCCGAGTTTTGTATTTGCTGCAAAGGAAGACCATATTGTTCCCTGGCGTTCAGCCTATGGCAGTGCGGCGTGTCTAAGTGGCGAGATTGAGTTTGTACTGGGTGCGTCAGGCCATATTGCCGGTGTGGTCAATCCCGCATCAAAAAACAAACGTAATTATTGGTCGGGCGGCGATGTTGACCGCACACCAGACGAGTGGATGAAAACCGCAACTGAAGTCCCTGGCAGTTGGTGGGGCAGATGGTCTGAATGGTTGGCCGATTTTGGTGGCCGCAAAATTGCCGCTCGAAACACTCCGGGCAATGCCGATTTTCCAGCCATCGAAGCCGCTCCCGGTCGTTATGTGTTGGAAAAGTCCTAGATTGATTGCTGCACTGCGGTGCCGTTTAGCGGGCAATCGCCGTAAACTGGATGCTCAAATTTAAATCTGAACAGGAGATTGGTTATGGCCGCAACACAGCGAATTGCATTGGTCACGGGCGGTATGGGTGGCCTCGGTGAAGCCATTTGTATGAAACTTGCGCGAATGGGCATTAATGTTGTTGTCACCTATTCGCCATCCAATACCAAATCAGCTGCATGGCTCAAAGACATGGCCGGTCGCGATTTTCATTTTCATGCCTACCCGGCAGATGTCGCCAATTACGACTCTTGTGCGGCGGCCATCGACTTGATTCAGAAGGAAGTCGGACCAATTGATATTCTGATCAACAACGCCGGCATTACCCGCGACATGACATTCAAAAAAATGACCAAGATCGATTGGGATGCCGTCATCGATACCAATTTGGACAGTGTCTTTAATATGAGCAAGCCGGTTGTTGATGGCATGGTGACCCGTGGTTGGGGCCGGGTGATCAATGTCTCATCCGTAAACGGACAAAAGGGCGCTTTTGGCCAAACCAACTATTCGGCTGCCAAAGCCGGTATGCATGGTTTTACCAAAGCGCTGGCACTCGAAGTCGCTAAAAAGGGCGTGACTGTCAACACGATTTCGCCCGGTTATATCGGCACACAAATGGTTACTGCGATTGCCGAAGATATTTTGAATTCAAAAATTATTCCGCAAATTCCACTTGGCCGCTTGGGCAAACCCGAGGAGGTGGCGGGACTGTGCGCCTATCTCGCCTCTGATGAGGCGGCGTTTATTACCGGCGCAAATATTGCCATTAATGGCGGCCAGCACATGCAGTAATCCATCATTCAAACGCGGCGCGTAATCATTGCGCCGTGTTTGTTTGGGTTTTTGTTCCTGGCTGTTTCTGGCTTACTGGTAGAGGTGGACGCCGCCGTTTACCGATAAATTCACGCCGGTAATGTAACTTGACGATTCACTCGCCAAAAATGCCACGGCATTGGCAATATCGTCCGGCATACCCATGCGTTGGGTCGGGATCGATTGGATCACCTCTTGACGGGCTGCTTCCGGCATCGCTTGGGTCATGGGCGTATCAATAAAACCAGGTGATACGGTATTGACCGTGATGCCTTTTTTGGCCACTTCCAGTGCCAGCGCTTTGGTGAAGCCGAGAATTCCAGCCTTGGCCGCGGCGTAATTGGTTTGTCCAAATGCGCCTTTGACGCCGTTGACGCTGGAAATATTGATGATGCGTCCCCAGCCGCGGGTCACCATGCCTTCAATGACCTGTTTAGTGACATTAAAAGCACTGTCCAGATTAGTGGACATGACCGCGCGCCATTGGTCGAGTGTCATTTTGCGAAAGCTCGCATCACGAGTGATGCCCGCACAGTTGACCAGTATGGCGACCGGACCATACTTTTTTTCAATTTCGGTGATCATTACCGCACTCGCAGCAAAATCGCTGACGTCGCCGTGGATGGATGCGCAGTAATCATCGCCATACCCGGCGGCGGACATGGCGACATGCCATGCTTTTTCGGAGTCGTCGACAATAAAGTTGGCGATCACAAAACAGCCATCGGCTGCCAGACGTTTGGATATGCCGGTGCCGATGCCACCGACGCCGCCGGTTATGAGTGCGATTTTTTTCATTTAATATTTTGGGTTGGTTGCCGAAGTTCGCCGTATTCTAGCGGCCACAAAGAAAAAGCCCCAAGAGAATGAACTCTTGGGGCCAAGTCCCTAACAATTTGTTAAGGAGGAGGAGACGATTATTTGCGCTTTGAAGCTGGCTTGGTGGCCTTTTCAGCTTTGTCGGTTGCCGCTTTGAAGGCGGTGTCGGCAAATTGTGTTGCTTGTTTGGTCGCTTTTGAAAAGCTGTCGGTTGCGGCGGTGGATGCGGCCAGACCATTTTTGATGGCGGCAACAAATACGTCGGAACCGGCTGGTGCTGATTTTGCAACCTTGTCCAGATTGTCAACAACTGACTTTTGGAATTGGCCGACACGCTCTTCAACCAGGGCGCTGTACTGTGCCTGTGCATTGGCAGCGGCGTTGTAGAAATTCTTGCTATAACCCATCATGAATTCCATGCCAACTTCAGCAGCACCGGTGCGCAACGTGTTCAGGTCTTGTGCGTCTTTTACGGTCGAAACAGCTTTTACGTTTCTGGCAGTGACATCAAAGCCGGTTTTGATGGCTTCCATGTTCAGCGCCATCAGGTGCTCGGTGCTGGTCAGGCCAACTTGCGCAAATTTCATTGCTGCGTCGACAGTTGACTTTGAGAAGTCGCCGAGTTGTTCAGTATTGGTAAATGTGTTCATGGTGAACCTCCAAATCAGGTAAATAAATTAATGGGGCAGCTTACCTTGAATTCGTTGATATGCTGCACTGCACAAATACCATGATAGACCCAGAAAAGAGCGATGTCAAGAGAAAATTGTGCAGCGCACCAAAATCCCGCGTGGCGGGCGGGGATAGCCGAAAACGGCGAAAAATGCTAGCATATTCAATGTGATAATGGTTTGAGTGGCGCTAAAAGTTAGGCGCCAGTTTGTGCCCCGCCGCAAAGTCAGGTCATCGCGTTATCGATAATATTGCCACCCATTTTGTGTACTGCAACACGGGAAAATTGCCACCTGAGTGGCAAATAATCTTCCGGTATGCGGCGTTATTCCACTGAGGAGCCAGCATGGCACGCGTCATTAAAAAATACCCTAATCGCCGTTTGTATGACACCGAAACCAGCGCCTACATCACCCTGGCGGAAATCAAACAGTTTGTTTTGAGTCAAGAGTCGTTTGTGGTGCAAGACGCCCGCAGTGGCGAAGATCTGACCCGCAGCATTTTATTGCAAGTCATTCTTGAGGAAGAGTCGGGTGGGGTGCCCATGTTTACTGCCGACATGCTCGCCAACATCATTCGTTATTACGGGCATTCCATGCAGGGGCTGATGGGCAGTTATCTGGAGCGATCGATTGGCGCGTTTCATGAGGCGCAAAAGAAATTTCAAGAGCAATCGTCCACCCTGTACGGTGGGGCACCAAGCTTCAAACCAGATGCATGGGCGCAAATGGTGCCGGGTATGAGCGGGTTGGGTGCGGCCAGTGTCGGCAATCCGATGGGGGACTTCATCGAAAAAGGTACCTCAAGCGTAATCGGCATGCAGGAAGAATTGCGCAAACAAGCCATGCAAATGTTTTCCGCTTTTCCGTATGCCGCCCCGGGTGGTGCCACACAATCGGCAGCAAATGACGCCAAAGACGACACCAAAGACGACACCAAAAACGACCCATCCGCCTCTGCAAAGCCCGGCAAGCCCGCACCCAAACGCAAAAAGAAGGCGTCATAGGTATGACTTAAGCACCTGATAAACGCGTTCCAAGCGCGCTTTTATCGCCTCGTTAACCGTTCACTGTTTAACCCTCACCCGCTCCGCCTTTCCAATTTTATTGTTGCCCATGTCGATTCTTCGCCCGATCAAAATTTCCAAAGTAGCCAAAGAAAAAATCCGCCCACCGCGTGTGGGTTTTGTTTCGTTGGGCTGTCCCAAAGCGCTGGTTGATTCCGAGCAGATCATCACCCAGCTGCGCGCCGAGGGTTACGAAATTGCGCCGGACTACAGTGGTGCCGATCTGGTGGTTGTTAATACCTGTGGCTTTATTGATTCGGCCGTGCAGGAGTCGTTGGACGCCATTGGTGAAGCGCTCGCCGAAAACGGCAAGGTGATTGTCACCGGCTGTTTGGGTGCCAAAGCGGGCAAGGGCACCGACAATCTGGTCAAACAAATTCACCCGAAGGTGTTGGCCGTGACTGGCCCGCATGCCAAGGACGAAGTGATGGGGCATGTGCACAAACACCTGCCACAGCCACACGATCCGTTTATTGATTTGTTACCACCTGGTGGGATCAAACTCACGCCGCGGCACTACGCCTACCTGAAAATTTCCGAAGGTTGTAATCATCGTTGCACGTTTTGTATTATTCCGTCGATGCGTGGTGATCTGGTGTCGCGGCCGATTGGCAGTGTCTTACAGGAAGCCGAAAACCTCATCAAATCCGGCGTGCGCGAATTGTTGGTGGTGTCACAAGACACTAGCGCCTATGGTGTCGATATTAAATACCGGACCGGTTTTTGGAATGGCAAACCCGTCAAAACCCGCATGACCGAAATGTGTGAAGCGATGGGCGAGTTGGCGCGTCAGTCGAATGCGTGGGTGCGTTTGCATTACGTTTACCCCTATCCGCATGTCGATGAAATCATTCCCTTGATGGCCGACGGTAAAATTTTGCCGTATCTGGATATTCCGTTTCAGCATGCCAACACACGTATTTTGAAAGCCATGAAACGACCGGCCGCGACCGAAAAAACCCTCGAGCGCATTCAAAACTGGCGCAAGATTTGCCCGGATATCACGCTGCGCTCCACGTTTATTGCCGGTTTCCCCGGCGAGACCGAAGCCGAGTTTCAGGAGTTGCTGGA
>JAYTBF010000058.1:0-12885 GCA_043737175.1 Burkholderiales bacterium | reverse complement strand
TTCATGGTGCAGACATATCAGCATTAACCGTTCAGCATATTCCTTTGAACACACCCGCTGCTGCGGGCACATTGAATATCGGCAATGCCGGCCACGTGTTGGCCTTGTTGGATCGCGCCATCACGGGCTGCCAGTCGGGTGAATTTGCCGCCATGGTGACGGCACCCGTACAAAAGTCGGTCATCAATGACGCCGGTGTCGCCTTTACCGGGCACACCGAATACCTTGCCGAAAAAACCGCTGCTCCGTTTGTGGTGATGATGTTGGTGGGCGGAACCAACCCGATATTGCGCGTGGCACTCACCACCATTCATTTGCCGCTGCGTGAGGTGCCGGCAGCCATCACGCGTCAACGCCTGATGGACACCTTGCGCGTTCTTCACCAAGACCTACATGAAAAATTTGCCATCACCAATCCACGTATCCTGGTTGCCGGTCTCAATCCCCATGCGGGTGAATCCGGCTATCTGGGTCGGGAAGAAATTGAAATCATTGCGCCGGTGATTCAACAACTTCAGCAACAAGGCATGTTGCTGGAAGGGCCGCTACCGGCAGATACTCTTTTTACCGCGCCGTATCTAGATCGTGCCGACGCCGTGCTGGCGATGTATCACGATCAGGGTCTGCCGGTGTTAAAACACAAAAGTTTTGGCCAGGGGGTCAACGTGACTCTCGGTCTACCCATTATTCGCACCTCGGTCGACCATGGCACCGCATTAAATTTGGCCGGCAGAGTCGGCGTGATCGACACCGGCAGCATGATTGCCGCGGTTGAATTGGCGCTAGAACTGGCGGGGCGCGCGACGTTGCCGGGCCGTTCCATCACCGCAAGCTAGACCATGCTGCCACGCGCCAAAAAACATTTCGGCCAACACTTTTTGACCGACCGCCATTACATTGACCGTATTGTCAGCGCCATTTATGCGCAGCCAAACGATGTGATGATTGAAATCGGCCCCGGTCCGGGCGCGCTCACCGCACCACTGCTTGAACAAGTTTCCCATTTACACGTTGTGGAAATTGACCGCGATCTGGCTGCTGCGTTACGCGCTCGATTTGATCCGGCCAAACTGACGGTTTATGAGCAGGACGTGCTGGCGTTTGATTTTTCAATATTAGGCGGTGCGTTTCGATGTGTGGGCAACCTGCCCTACAACATCTCCACACCGTTTTTGTTTCATTTGGGCGCTTTTGCCGAGCATCTTATTGACGGCACTTTTATGCTGCAAAAAGAAGTGGTTGACCGCATGGTCGCCCCCCCGGACTCGCGTGACTACGGGCGTTTGTCGGTCATGCTGCAGTACCGGTTTGCGGTGACCAAACTATTTAACGTCCCGCCAGGTGCATTCACACCGCCTCCCAAAGTTGATTCGGCAATTGTGCGCATGGCTCCATTGGATGACAATCGGCTGCGCGCCAGGGACGATGCGCGTTTTGCCACAATGGTCACGGCTGGCTTCGGCCAACGACGCAAGACACTCGGCAATACCCTAAAACCATTTCTCAACAGCACACAAATCGAGGCCTGCGGCATCGACCCAAAGCGCCGCGCGGAAACGTTGAGTGTGGCGGAGTTTGTCAGGCTGGCGAATATTGAATGATAAACACTAATGTTGGCGATCGTTTTCAGACATTATTGCCCGTAAACGCTCGCCCCCATTAGAGTTTCATGTTTTTATCGGCACCTCTCGGCGTCCATCGGCGGTAAAAACCGGCAGCGCAACGCGACCATCAAAACGCCCGATAGGCGTGATCGTTTCGATCCAGCTCTTTTTTTAGCAGCTCGTATTCCGGGCACATACGTTTTACTTCCGCCCAAAACGCCGCGGAATGATTCATATGCCGCAAGTGGGCGAGCTCATGACAAACAACATAATCAATCAGCGCCGGACCGGCTTTGATCAACCGCCATGAAAAACGCACTTCACGACGGGAGTTGCAACTTCCCCAACGGCTATTGGCGCTCGATAAAAACACCTGTGGGGGCGTCAGCTGATGGAGGCGGGAAAACTGAAATGCGCGCTGGGCAAAATGTGGCAACGCCTGTTTTTTCATCCACGCCACTACCGCCTTTTCGATCAATACCGGATCCGCCGTTTTGACTTTCACAAACAAATGTGCCATCGGCGCACCGGCGCGCTCCACACTGGCGCGGGCATGGCCAACGTCGATCATTAAGGTCAGTTGTTCACCCATAAATGAAATGGCGGTGCCGGTCTCCCAGCGTTGCGGCACGATTTGCCGGTGAGACCACTGTCCGAGTTTTTTGGCGACCCAATTGGCGTGTTGGTCGATCATGCCCTCAATAACCGAGATGGGTGTGGTCAGCGAGGCCGCAACTGTCAGGCCGGCGCCGTCCACTTTCAGGCCCACACCGCGTCGACCGCGCCGCCGCACCAGTTTGTAATCGACCCGGCGTCCATCAAGCGCAATGGAATGTTCACTTTCTTCCTTGGCCGGGCGGGCGTGGGTGGGCGAACGCGGGTTCGAATTCCTGTCCGACTTGGGCACTAAAAATTCCGTTAACTGATCAAACAAGTCATAGGTCATGGCGTCAGTTGACCTTTGGCAACGCCAACATTTCAGCTTCGATCCACGCTTCCACTTCTGCATTGACCGTCGCGGCATCCTTGCCTGTGGTCTCAATGATCGGGCCGATCGACATGGTCACTTTGCCCGGATATTTCAGAAACGCATTACGTCGCCAACATTCACCCGCATTGTGTGCAATCGGCAATACAGGTGTGCCAGTCGCCGCCGCGAGCAACGATCCACCCATGCCATATTTGCGTTTTTCTCCGGGAGCGACACGCGTGCCCTCTGGAAAAATGATCACCCAGTAACCGCTTTTGAGGCGCTCACGGCCCTGCTCCAGAATCTGATCACGCGCACTGCGACCACTGCTGCGATCAATCGAAATGGACTTGAGCCCGCCTAAAACCCAGCCAATAATCGGCACCCACAATAGTTCTTTCTTAATGATCCACGCGGCCCGCGGCACATGACTCAAAATGCCCACTGTCTCCCATGCGGATTGATGTTTGGACATCACCACCACCGGCGTATTGGGCATGTTTTCCAAACCACGCATCTGGTAATCAATGCCACAAACGTGTTTGGCAAGCCACAATATTTGTTTGCCCCATGACCTGGCGCACTCATAACCAACGTCATGCCAAACAATGGCGAGTGGCACCGTGAAGGCACCATAAACAATGGTCACCAGCACGGCCAGCACAAAAAACAAAATGGAACGGACAACAATCATGGGCGTGCAACAACCGTGGTCTCGCTCACCAATTGACGCACCGCTTCCGCCAGATTGGCAAACACACGGGTGCCGGGCGGCAGTGCAGCGTGTTGGCTGGTTTTTTTGCCCTTACCGGTCAGCACCAATATCGGCAGACAACCAACAGCAACACCGGCTTGTAAATCGCGCAATGAATCACCGATGGTGGGCACCCCCGCCAATCCGACTTTAAAGCGCGCGGCAATATCAGTAAACATGCCGATATTGGGTTTGCGACATTGGCAATGATCTTCATCGGTATGCGGACAGAAAAAAACCGCATCAATGCGACCGCCCTGCCGGAATACCATTTCCACCATCTTGTCGTTGATCGCCGCAAGTGTGGCCATGTCAAACAAGCCACGGCCAATTCCGGATTGATTGGTTGCCACCACCACATGATAGCCGGCACGATTGAGACTGGCGATCGCCTCGATCGAGCCGGGAATGGCCTTCCACTCCGCGGGCGACTTGATAAACTGCGCGCTGTCTTCATTGATCACACCGTCACGATCAAGAATGATTAATTTGGAAGTGGTTGGCATGATTTTAGCGATCCCGCTTAGGCTGCCAATTTCGACAGATCGGCAACCTGATTCATGGCGCGATGTAATGTGGCCAGCAATCCCAATCGATTGGCACGCACCGCCGGGTCATCGGCATTGACCATCACTTGATCAAAAAAATCATCAACCGGTTGACGCACCGCGGCAAGGGTCCTGAGAGACGCCTCATATTGACTGTCATCAAATTGCCGTTTGGCGGTCGGAAAAATGGTTTCAATTGCGCGCGCCAACGTCACCTCTGCCGGCTCAACCAGTTTTAAATTGTCATAGGCGATGGGCACCTCACCGGATTTCTTGAGGATGTTGCCGATACGTTTGTTGGCGGCGGCTAGTGCTGGCGCTTCCGGCAGCAGTGCAAACGCGCGAACAGCGGCAAGCCGGGCGGGGAATTCACCCCAGCGCGGCGGGCGAATGGAGACCACTGCATCAACCTCCAGCACCGAATAACCGAGCTCCCGCAAATAGCCGGCCAGCCGATCAAATAAATAGGTCATCAGTTTTTCAGCGGCGCCTGTTTCAGCGGCTGGAAAATTTGCAATGGCAGATTCAACCAGGCCACGTACTGTCAGCGGCAGGTCGCGTTCAATCAACATACGCAGCACACCCAAGGCATGGCGACGCAACGCAAACGGGTCTTTGTCACCCGTCGGCTCCTGGCCGATTGAAAATAGCCCCGCAAGGGTCTCGAGTTTGTCGGCGAGTGCGACCGCAATCGCAACCTTACTATCCGGCAGTGCATCGCCGGCAAATCGAGGTTGATAGTGCTGCTGAATGGCATCGGCCACGGTTGCGCCTTCACCATCGTGCAACGCGTAATAACGCCCCATTACCCCTTGCAACTCGGGAAATTCACTGACCATATCGGTCACCAAATCGGCCTTGGCCAACAACGCCGCCCGCTCGGCTTCCGCACGGTTGGCACCAATCAATTCGGCAATACTGCCGGCGAGTCGCTGCACACGAGTGACCCGCTCGCCCGCCGATCCGAGTTTGTTGTGATACACCACATTCGCCAACTTCGGCAGACGATCAATCAACTTGGTTTTTTTGTCCGTTTCAAAAAAGAAACGGGCGTCCGACAATCGCGGTCGCACCACGCGTTGATTGCCTTCAATGACGTTGCGCGGATCATCCAGCCGCATATTCGACACAATCAAGAACCGCGACGACAACCCGGTCGGCGATTCATCGGCCGATAAAAACAGCGGGAAATATTTCTGATTCAACTTCATAGTCAGAATCAAACACTCCGCCGGCACCACCAAAAATTCTTGTTCAAATTTTCCGACGTAAACCGTTGGCATCTCGACCAAACCGGTCACCTCATCGAGCAACGCCACATAATCGTCGCGATTGCCCAGCACATCACCACATTGGTCGGCGTGTAAGATCAATAAGCGCTCAATTTCGTTACGGCGTTTTGCAAACGAGGCGATCACGCCACCGTCTTTTTCCAAACGTGTTTCGTATTCGTTGGCGTGTCTCAAGATGATGTCTTTGGCGCCCTGAAAACGATGGCCGTGAACGACATTGCCGGCGGCTAATCCCAGTGCAGTGACAGCAATCACCTGTTCACCGTGCATGGCCACCAGGCCGTGTGCCGGCCGCACAAACTGCACCGACGACAATCCATCGGCCAATTGGTAGGTCATGACTTTCGGGATGGGCAACCTGCTGATGGCGTCGGTTAATGCTGCCTGCAAACCCTCTTGCAAGGTTGCCCCTTTCATCAACAGGCTGAGGTAAACGACTTCCTCGTTGCCCTCGACCTTGCGAACCGTGTCCACTAATGAGGCAGATTCTTTTTCCAGCCGTTTTTGCAACGCCGGTGTCGCATTGCCCGCTGCGTCAAACGCAACTTTAGCGGGCATGAGTTTTTTCGACTCGGCGCGATCTGCGGCCACAGCCGAAACATGACCGATACGCACCGCCAAACGACGCGGTGTGGCGAACATCTCAACGATCACATCGGTGGTGGTGAGCCCACGAGTGATCAAGCCGGTGTGAATGGCAGACGCAAACGCGTCGCCGAGTTTTTGCAACGCGCGTGGGGGCAATTCTTCGGTGAACAATTCAACCAATAATGTTTCAGTCTGTGTGCTCACTTATGCCGCCTTTTTTGCAGCGGCAACAAACTTCTCAACCGCGGCGGCGGACGCCATCGGAAAACCGAGGCGTTCACGTGACTCGTAATAACTTTGTGCCACGCTGCGCGCCAGATTGCGTATGCGGCCAATATAGGCGGCACGCTCCGTCACCGAAATCGCGCCGTGTGCGTCGAGCATATTAAAGGTATGCGCGGCCTTGAGCACCTGTTCGTAGGCGGGTAGCGCCAGTTCAGCCGCCATCAATCGTTTTGCGTCTGCTTCATGATCAATAAAGTGCTGCAGCAACACCGGCACATTCGAGTGTTCAAAGTTGTAAGTGGATTGTTCCACTTCGTTTTGATGGAACACATCGCCATACTTCAACGTTTTAGTGACGCCATTTTCCTGCCATGTGGTCCACACCAAATCGTAAACGTTTTCGACGTTTTGCAAATACATGGCGAGCCGCTCGAGACCATAGGTGATCTCACCGGTAATCGGTTTGCATTCGATGCCACCGACCTGTTGAAAATAAGTGAACTGCGTGACTTCCATGCCGTTCATCCACACTTCCCAACCCAGGCCCCAGGCACCCAGGGTGGGATTTTCCCAATCGTCTTCAACAAAACGCACGTCATTTTTTTGCAGGTCGAGACCGAGTGCTGCCAGTGAACCCAAATAAAGGTCAAGAATATTCAGCGGTGACGGCTTCAACACCACCTGATATTGGTAATAGTGTTGCAGCCGATTCGGGTTATTGCCGTAGCGGCCATCTTTTGGTCGACGCGATGGCTGCACATAAGCCGCCCGCCACGGCTCCGGCCCCAACGCACGCAGGAAAGTTGCGGTGTGAGAGGTGCCCGCCCCGACTTCCATATCGTATGGCTGCAACAATGCGCAACCATTGGCGTTCCAATAATTTTGCAGGCGCAGGATGATTTCTTGAAAAGTTGGGCCGTTCATACTTGAATGATGCTCACTCTATTTTGACAACCCTGATTTTACGGGTTTCATAGAGGAGAGGCAAAACCATTGGACTATTTTGTCCGCCGTCGATGTTGCCACCATGCAAATAGCAGTGCCGCGCCCAGCAATAGCTTGACAGGCGTGTCATGCCAACGGCTGTAGGGTGTGGCGCCTTGTCGCGGAACAGCTGCCACTTCCAACACATCACGGGCAAATTGGGGCAACACCTTGACGATTCGACCCTTGTCGTCAATCGCGGCGGTCACCCCGGTATTGGTCGAACGCAACATCCAGCGCGCGGTTTCGAGCGACCGCATCTGCGAAAACTGTAGGTGTTGATCGGCTGCCAACGATTGACCGTACCACGCCATATTGGAAATATTGATCAATAACTCTGCAGCGGGCAGTGCTCGCGCGATTTCCGCGCCAAAGGTGTCCTCATAACAAATATTGATGCCTACCGTATGTCCGGCGAGCCGCAACGGTGCGGGTGAGACGGGGCCCGGTGTAAAACCGGAAAGTGGAATACTGAGCCATTGATACACCCACGAAAACAATGGCGGCACAAACTCACCGAACGCGACCAGATGTTGCTTGGCGTAACGTTGCACCGGTGAGGTACCCACCGACACCGCACCGTTGAAATAATCAGTCCTTCCATCTGCGGATGATTTTTGATCACGGTAGGCCACACCAAATAACAAATCCCCGCCGTTGGCCTGCGCGCGGGTCTGAAAAAACGCCAGCACCTGACTCGGCACGTCGTGCAACATCATTGGCAAGGCGGTTTCCGGCAGGACAATCAGACGACCGCGGCTTTTCTCGGCCAAGCCAAGATACGCCTCAATGGTGGCGGCGCGTTGATCCTCGCGCCATTTCAGGTGCTGCGCAATATTGCCTTGTACCAACGATACCGTGACCGGCTCTCCCGACGGGCTGGACCATTGGAATGCAGCCGCCACAATGCCACCCAGCCAAATAATCGTGAAAACGACGGCGAGGCGACGGCGTGGTTGTGGCAATGCACCTGATAATTTTGGCGAAACCACCACAATGGCGCCGGCGGTCATCGCCAACAGGCAGCTGATGCCAAACACGCCAAAAATAGGCGCAAACCCGGCCAATGGTGTCAACGAGAATGGCGACGGTGCTTGTGAATAACCAAGAATCAACCAGGGAAAACCGGACACCACCCATGCACGCAACAACTCGGCACCAATAAATACGGCTGGCATCAGCAGCAAAAAACGGCTGGCGGGTGGCACACTAAAACGCGCTTGCAACCAACCGGCGAGCGCCGGGTACAACGCCAAATAGCCACAAAATAGAATAATCGCTACCGCCGCCAACGGTGCCGGCATGCCACCATAGACGTGCAAACTGACATACAGCCACGACACGCCGGCGAGGAATAAACCCATGCCCCAGGCAAAACCGATGGCCGCAGCCTGTTTGGCGGTTGGGGCGTGCGCCCACAAGGAAAACAACACCACCAGCGAGAGAATGGCCACCGGCCAAACGTGAAACGGCGCGAATGAAAATACCGTGGCCGCACCGGTCGTGGTTGCGGCTAGCAGGCGGATGGACGGTCGCACAATTAGCCGATAACGGGTATTACGCCGCTTTGCCGACCGCGTTTGCCGGGTCCACGCCAGTTTGGTCGGCCAGCAGACGTTCAACCATTAGCGAATGCACCCTGCGGCTGTCTGCGCGCAGCACCAGAAAACGAAAACCACTAAAGGTGATGGATTCGTTGCGTTTTGGAACGTGACCAAAATGGCTCACAACCAGCCCACCCACCGTATCAAACTCCTCGTCCGAAAAGTGGGTGGCAAAGTGCTCGTTAAAGTCGCCAATTTCCGTCACCGCCTTGACCCGAAAACGGCCGCCCTTGTCCGGCAGAATATTGTCTTCGGTTTCATCAAAGTCAAATTCATCCTCGATGTCGCCGACAATTTGCTCCAGCACGTCTTCGATGGTGATGATGCCGGCAACACCGCCATATTCGTCAACCACCATGGCGATATGATTGCGGTTTGCCTTGAATTCCCGCAACAACACATTCAATCGTTTCGACTCGGGAACAAACACCGCCGGTCGCAACATGTCGCGCACATCAAATTCGTCGGAATTTGCGTAATAGCGCAACAAATCTTTTGCCAGCAGAATACCGATGACATTGTCGCGTGAATTTTCAAACACCGGGAAACGGGAGTGCGCAGTTTCAATCACACTTGGAATGAACTGGTTTGGCTCGTCCTCAACGTCAATCATGTCCATTTGTGAGCGCGGAATCATGACATCGCGCACCTGCATTTCCGAGACCTGCATCACCCCTTCGATCATGGTGAGCGCATCCGCATCCAACAACTCGTTTTCCAGTGCGCCGTGTAATAACGCAACCAGTTGATCGCGATCCTCGGGCTCCCGTAGCAACATCGACGAGATTCGCTCCATTAACGATCGTTTCGGCCCATCTTCCATTCGGTCATCGCCGCCCATTTTGATCAGATCACATGGCCGCAGAAAAGTCGGCATCTGCGCACCCGTTTTTCATTGGCGGCTTGCTGTTGAGATTTGGCTATTTTACCGCACTCGGCGCAGCCAACACCGCTTCAGGTTTGATATCAAACGATTCATCGTATGGGTTGCCAATCCCCAATGTGGCGAGGATTTTGATCTCGGTTGACTCCATCACCACCGCTTCTCGCGTTGTTTCATGGTCGAGTCCCGCCAAGTGCAACACGCCGTGAACGGTCAAATGCGCGTAATGATTTTTTAATAATTTTTTCTGCGCCTTTGCTTCGCGCGCCACCACCGGCGCACACAGGACAATATCACCCATCAATAACGGGGCGTTTTTTTCATGATAAACAAAGGTCAACACGTTGGTCGCATAGTCTTTGCCTCGAAACGCCGAGTTGAGATTGCGCGCTTCCGCGGCATTGACAATACGAACTGTGATTTGGGCGGGTTGGTTGATTGCAGCCATTGCCGCTTGCAGCCATTTTTTGAACATGCTGGCGCTGGGAATATTGGGTAGCTGGCTGACACATTGCAGCGCGACCGTTGATGGCTCTCGTTTGGATGACTTACTCATGTCAAAACTTTATGAAAGTCTAATATCCGCGACGAATTTGGGGTATTTTTGCCTGAAAACGGCCGCGTATAGACATGTTTCATTTTTAATTGCGCCGCGTTTTGGAATGTTCATCGTAGGCCGAAACAATGGCTTGAACAATGGGATGACGAACCACATCGGCAGCCTGAAAAATAGTAAAACCAATTCCAGGAATCCCATACAAAACATTACGCGCGTCAACCAGTCCGCTCAATTGGCCGGTCTTTAAGTCAACCTGGGTGACGTCACCGGTAATCACCGCCTTGGTACCAAAACCAACCCGCGTCAAAAACATTTTCATTTGCTCGGGTGTGGTGTTTTGCGCCTCGTCCAGAATAATAAACGAATGATTAAGTGTACGACCGCGCATAAACGCCAACGGTGCCACTTCAATTTGACTACGTTCAAACATCCGGCTGACCTTGTCAAAACCCAGCAAGTCATACAGCGCGTCATACAAGGGGCGCAAATACGGATCCACCTTTTGCGACAGGTCACCCGGCAAAAACCCAAGGCGTTCGCCCGCCTCAACCGCAGGGCGCGTCAAAACAATGCGTTTGACTTGATCACGCTCAAAGGCGTCAACCGCGCAGGCGACCGCCAAATACGTTTTACCCGTCCCTGCCGGCCCCACACCAAAGGTGATGTCGTGGTTTTGAATGGCTTGAATATATTGCGCTTGCCGGTCGGTGCGGGCACGTAATTCACCTCGACGGGTGTTCAATAAAACGTCATCGCTGGTGGTGTTCAACTGCACAATATTCACGTTTTGTTTAGACGGCTTGTGATCACGGCTGCGCTGCAATTCGACCAGTCCCAGCTGAATTTCTTCGGCCGACATGTCGTCACCGGCCTTGGCGTAAAACCGGTTGAGGGCCTTGGCGGCGACTTCAATTTTTTCCCGCTCGCCGGAAACCAAAAATTTCTCACCGCGCCGGGAGATGGAAACGTCAAGCGTTGTCTCAATTTGCCGCAGATTGGCGTCAAGCGCCCCGCACAATGAATTCAAGCGATGGTTGTTTACCGGGGTAAACGAAAATTCCAACGACGGCGTTTTCATTATTCGGCGGCTAAGGCGTCAGGTTCGTTGATCACGACTGCGGCACGCAAGGTGAAATGCATGGCCTGGGTGATCACCACGTCAACAAATTTGCCGATCAAACGTACGTCACCCGGAAAATTCACCACTCTATTGTTATCGGTTCGCGCCATCAGCTCATTGGCGTCTTTGCGCGACACCCCTTCCACCAACACGCGCTGCCGGCTGCCAACCATTAATTCAGAAACTGCCGTGGATTGTGCTTCCAGCACTATTTGCATTTGCCGCAAGCGCTGCAATTTGACAGTTTGTGAGGTGTCGTCATGCAGGCTCGCCGCGGGTGTGCCGGGACGACGTGAATACACAAACGAAAATGCGCCGTCAAACTGAATGTCATCAATCAGTTTCATGGTGCGCAAAAAATCGTCTTCGCTTTCACCCGGGAAACCAACAATAAAGTCGCTTGAAATCGAAATGCCCGGGCGTTTCTCACGCAATCTGCGAATGATCGATTTGTACTCCATTACGGTATAACCACGCTTCATTGCCGCGAGCACCTTGTCGCTACCCGCCTGCACAGGCAGGTGTAATTGCGACACCAACTTTGGCAGCTTGGCATAACAATCGATCAGCCGCTGCGTGAATTCCAGCGGGTGAGAGGTGGTGTAACGAATACGCTCGATTTGCGCGATGCCATGTACGGCAGTCAGCAAATACGCAAAATCGGCTTCCACTTCGTTGCCGTCGTTATCGATCATTTTGCCAATGTAGGCGTTAACGTTTTGGCCGAGCAAGGTCACTTCTTTGACGCCGCGGGTTGCAAGCTTGCGAATATCGGTCAATACATCGGCGAGCGGACGCGAAATCTCCTCACCCCGCGTGTAGGGCACCACACAAAAGCTACAGTACTTCGAACAGCCTTCCATGATCGACACAAAAGCGGTGGCACCATCCACCCGTGCAGGTGGCATATTGTCGAATTTTTCATTTTCAGGAAAGGAAATATCCACCTGAGAAGTTTGGGTTTTTTGCTGGGCATCAAGCAAGGCCGGCAAACGATGTAAAGTTTGCGGGCCAAACACCACATCAACGTACGGGGCACGTTTCACCAGCGCATCGCCTTCTTGTGACGCCACGCAGCCACCCACACCAATCAGCAATCCCGGCTTGGCAAGTTTCATTTCGCGCAGGCGGCCCAAATCCGAAAACATTTTTTCGCTGGCTTTTTCCCGCACAGAACAAGTGTTGAGCAAAATGAGATCGGCATCTTCCGCGCGATCGGTCTTGGTGTAGCCCTTTTCGGCAGCCAAGACGTCGGCCATCATGGCCGAGTCGTATACGTTCATTTGGCAGCCAAAGGTCTTGATCAAGACTTTTTTAGGCGGCTGATCTACGGAGAGAGGTGCAGGATGATCTGGGTCGAGTGGTGAAATCGACGCGGCCGGCAAATCGGTTGATTCTAATGACATCGTTCCTCCTGGGTCTCGGCGGTTATGCCGGGCAGGTTTGTGAAAATAATGAAAAACAACCACGCCGGCAAACATTCTTTTTCACCGGTGCATCTGCCATAAAATTCGGCGAATTAATCAACCAATTGATTTTGTCGCCAAAGTAACAAAGGCCGACATATGGTCGGCCTTTGTTCATGTTTGGTGGCCAATCCCTGATTCGAACAGGGGACCCACGGATTATGATTCCGTTGCTCTAACCGGCTGAGCTAATTGGCCTCTTTACCCACTAGGTACATCTTCGTAAAGGCCGCAGATTATGACGGTTTTTGGGTATTTTTGCAATCCCAATGGCAAACATCAACCACG
>JAYTBF010000057.1:0-2236 GCA_043737175.1 Burkholderiales bacterium | reverse complement strand
CAACAGCTCACCTTTCTAACCAATCCCACTTACGATCTGACGATAATGAATTTCATCAAGTCCTTTGCCCGTTTTGTTTTTCGCGCCAAAATCCTGATTCCCTTGATTGTTATCGCCATCGTTATTTACGGCGTGCTTGGGTACCAAAAGAAAATGGAGGCGAGCAAGGCCGACCGTTATCGCACGGTGACCGTTGATCGTGGTGCCGTTATTCAACGCATTACCGCCAATGGCACGGTCAATCCGGTGACGGTGGTCAACGTTGGCACCCAAGTGTCGGGCACGGTCATCAAGCTGTACACCGACTTTAATCAACCGGTTACCGCCGGCCAAATTTTGCTCGAACTCGATCCGGCGCTCATCAAAGCAGGGTTGGCGCAAATTGAAGCCAATATGCGCTCCGCCGAAGCCACCTTGCGTTTGGCCGAAAGCACCTTAAAACGTAATCAAGAATTAGTGCGCAAAGGCTTTATCACCGACGCCACGCTTGAACTCAATACCCGTGACCTCGATGTCGCCAAGGCAACAGTTTCACAAGTTAAATCGCAACTGGATCGCGAAAAAACCAACCTGTCGTACACCATCATTCGTTCGCCGATCAATGGCATTGTCATTGATCGCAAGATTGACCTCGGCCAAACCGTTGCCGCCAGCTTTAATACACCGACCCTTTTTCAAATCGCCAAGAGTCTCGACGCGATGCAAATCGACACATCCGTGGCCGAAGCCGACGTCGGCACGGTAAAACAAGGCATGCCGGTCAAATTCAGTGTTGATGCCTACCCGGAGCGCGACTTTAACGGCGCCATCCGTTTGGTGAGACTGAACCCAACCATCAACCAGGGTGTGGTCACCTACAACGTGATTGTGGACACCACCAACGACAACCAATTGCTCAAACCCGGCATGACCGCACAGGTCAGTTTTGTGGCGGCGCAACGCGATGATGTGGTGCGTATTCCCACCTCGGCACTACGCTTTAAGCCACCCAAAGACGATAAAAAAGACGACAAGAAAAAGACAGCTGAGGCGAAAAAGGACAAGGATGGCAAAGCCGACGAACCAAAAGCGGCTGCGGGCAAACCGAATGCTGCAGCAGCCACCAAAGGCGGCGAGCCTGCTACCGCAGCAACCGCTTCCGGTGGCCCGGTTGGCGCAGGTGGCGCAGGCGGCGGACGGCGTGGTGTCGGCACGGTTTACAAATTGAACGACAAAAACGAACTGGTTCCGGTATCGGTGCGCACCGGTGTGGCGAGCAATCAACACACTGAACTGGTGTCAGGCGAAGTCAAGGCGGGCGACGAATTGGTCGTGCGTGATTTGCAAGACAAAGGCAAGAAATAAAGGCGCGCCGACATGAACGCTGTGATTAAAAATCCGTCGGCACAATCAGACTATTTGATCCAACTCACCGACATCACCAAGAGCTACTTTTCTGGGGATGTGGAGACACCGGTGTTACACGGCATTAATGTCACCATTCGCCACGGTGAATTTGTCGCCATCATGGGCCAATCGGGATCGGGCAAGTCGACCCTCATGAATATTTTGGGTGCGCTTGATACACCGACCGGCGGCAGCTATGTATTGAACGGCAAGGAAACATCCAAACTCACCGACAACGAACTCGCCAAGGTGCGCAACGAAACCATTGGTTTTGTGTTTCAGGGTTTTAACCTGCTCAAACGCATGCCGCTGGTGGACAACGTTGCCCTGCCGTTGCTATACGCCGGCGTCAGCAGGAAAGATGCACGCAAACGCGCCACCGAAAAGCTCACGCAAACCGGACTGGGCACATTTACCAAACGATTGCCAAATCAAATTTCCGGCGGACAGCAACAACGCGTCGCCATTTCCCGTGCATTGGTGTGTGAACCGGCGTTGATTCTGGCGGATGAGCCGACCGGCAACTTGGATACCACCACGTCGAGTGAAATCATGCAATTGTTCACCCGCCTGAACGAAGAAAATGGCATGAGCATTTTGATTGTGACCCATGAACCGGATGTGGCGCGTTATGCCAAACGTCTGATCAGACTCAAAGACGGCTACGTGACGTATGACGGCCCGATGGCCGATGCGCATTTATGACACCGCTCACCCACCATGTCATTCCGACAGAGCACAGTTTTATCGTGCGACGAGGAATCTCATCTCTTCGTCAACCAGTCGATGAAATTCCTCACCTCAATAGGTTCGGAATGACGGAAATTATATTAATAAACTCCCCTATACA
>JAYTBF010000056.1:0-12925 GCA_043737175.1 Burkholderiales bacterium | reverse complement strand
GGCAAAGAAACGTCTCTTCCATTCCTTCAACCGTAGATCCAAAGTCGCCGCCTGAAGCAAAACAGTTTCAGACGCATCCTACGATTGGAAAATACTGTGCCACACCCGCCACGCCCGCCACCCGCGCTTCACCCTTAATACCGGCCGCTTCCCGCAATTTACCAGCCATATCGGTGCGCTCCCACGTGAATTCCGGCTCTTCACGGCCAAAATGGCCATAAGCAGCGGTCTTTTCGTAGCGCGGTTTGAGCAAATCGAGCATTTTGACAATGCCTCTTGGCCGCAAATCAAAATGCGCCTCAACCAATTTGGCGATTTCAGCATCCGGAATCACGCCGGTGCCTTCGGTGTAGACGGTAATGTTCATCGGCTTGGCGACTCCAATCGCATACGCGACCTGCACTTGACATTGTTTGGCCAAGCCAGCCGCGACCACGTTTTTTGCCACATAACGGGCGGCATAGGCCGCGGATCGGTCAACCTTTGATGGGTCCTTGCCGGAAAATGCACCGCCGCCGTGTGGACAGGCGCCACCATAAGTATCAACAATAATTTTGCGACCGGTCAGGCCACAATCACCCTGCGGGCCACCGACCACAAAACGACCGGTGGGGTTCACCAAAAACCGGGTGTTCTGAATCCATTCTTTTGGCAACACCGGCCGGATGATGTTTTCAATAATCGAATCAATCGCCTCTTGGCGCATTTTCAGCCCATCCGACATTTCAGGGTGGTGCTGTGTCGAAAGCACAATGGTGTCAATTGAGTGCGGTTTGCCATCAAGGTAGCGCATCGTGACCTGGGATTTGGCATCCGGACGCAGCCACGGCATACGGCCATCACGGCGCAGTTCCGATTGACGCTGCATCAGCCGGTGTGCGTAATAAATTGGTGCTGGCATCAATACCGGGGTCTCGTCACAGGCATAACCAAACATCAGGCCCTGGTCACCCGCGCCCTGATCCAGATTGTCGTCCTGTGCATTGTCCACACCTTGTGCAATGTCGGGACTTTGTTTGTCGTAACAAACCATCACCGCGCAGCCTTTGTAATCGATACCGTAATCGGTATTGTCGTAACCAATGCGTTTGATCGTGTCGCGGGCGACTTTGATGTAGTCAACGTTGGCGTGGGTGGTGATTTCACCGGCCAATACCACCAGCCCGGTGTTACACAGAGTCTCGGCGGCAACCCGTGATTGTGGGTCCTGGGCGAGAATCGCGTCCAGAATCGCATCTGAAATTTGGTCCGAAACCTTATCGGGATGGCCTTCCGAAACCGATTCGGAAGTAAATAAAAAATCATTCATGTGTGGGTATCCCCTCAGTCCTGGTTACAAATTTAATTTGAGCCAACCGTGCGTGATGCGGTGGCGCCTCTTGTGATGCGGTGGCGCCTCTTGTGGTGCCACACCACGGTCGTTGATAATACAAACAGGCAATTTTAGCAAAATCAAGCGCCTAACCCAACTTCCCACCGACCACCCGCCAAAAAAACATTTTCCCCATGCCAACCGTTGCCTGCACTTTTGCGCCATGAAGTGGCTTTTTATACTAATCGGCATGTGGCCGCTCAAGCTTAACCACGCACTCGGCACCGTACTTGGCCGTCTGGTTCGGATTTTTTCCCAACGCCACCAGCAAACCACCACCAACAACATCAATCAATACGCATCGTCCCGCGCGCTGAATGCCGCCGCACACGCTGAACTGTTGCGCGCCGTGACGGCTGAGCAAGGCAAAGGACTCACCGAACTGGCGGTGGTATGGACTGCGTCGATTGCACGGTTGAATGGTTTATTTGCGCCCTGCACCGGCTGGCACCATGTGCAGGCGGCCAAGGAGGCCAATCGCCCGATCATCTTTGTATCGCCACACCTCGGGTGTTTTGACATTGCCGGTCGATACATTAGCGGCCGCTTGCCCATCACCGCCCTGTATCGACCGCCCAAACTATCGTGGCTGCAACCGATCATGGAGGCCGGTCGCGCCCGTGGTGGGATCACCACGGCACCGGCCAACGCGGCCGGTATACGCGCGCTGATAAAAACCCTGAAGGCGGGCGGCAATATCATGATGCTGCCGGATCAGGTACCCGCAGCTGAGAGTGGCGGCAATGGCGTCTGGGCCGATTTTTTTTCCCGTCCTGCCTATACGATGACGTTGCTGCCGCGCCTGGCCGCCAGCAGTCACGCTGTGGTGCTGTTTTTGTTTGCGGAGCGGCTGCCAAATGGCGCGGGTTATCGTGTCCACATCACCCCGCCTGCCGAATCCTATTCCACTGATCCAACGCTGGCCGCCAAACAAACCAATGCCATGGTTGAACAGTTGATCGACATGGCACCCAGCCAATACTTGTGGGGATACAATCGTTACAAACAACCCGCCGGTGCCCCACCCCCGCCCGCCCCCTCCAGCAATCCAACCAACAATTAAAAAAATAATCCATGCGAATTGCACTTTTTGTTCTTTGGGTCATGCGCTGGTTGCCACAATCGTGGGTGGCGAACATAGGTCATGGCCTCGGCAATTTGTTGTTTCATTGGGGACGACGGCGGGTCACCTTGATCAATCTGGCGCGATGCTTCCCGGAAAAAACCGATGCGGAACGGGAAGCGATTGGCCGGGCGGTGTTCCAAAACCTTGCGCGCGCCACACTCGACTTGGGGCACCTTTGGTATGCGCCGGTTGAGGAAGCCATGCAGCGCGGCACGTTGATTGACCGGCAATATTTGGACGAGTGGCGTGGCAAAGTTCCCGTCATATTGCTCGCCCCGCATTTTGTCGGCCTCGATTTTGGCGGCGCCAAGGTATCCCACGAATATCCGGAAATATTTTCGATGTATTCGACACAAAAAAACAAAGTGTTTGATCGCGCATTGCGCCGCGCCCGTCAGCGTTGGAACAACGCCGAATTGGTGACCCGCCAGCAAGGATTGCGACCAGTCCTAAAAGCGCTAAAAGCGAAAAAATTATTTTATTACCTGCCCGATATGGACTTCGGTGCCAAAGACGCCGTGTTTGTCGACTTTTTTGGGGTTAAAACCGCCACCGTTACCGCCATGTCACGCCTTTGCCAAATCTCCGGTGCCAAGGTCATCCCACTTATCACCCGGCAAACCGCGACGGGCTACGAATCGCGCTTTTACCCAGCCTGGGACAATTTCCCATCGGACGACCCGCTTGCTGATGCGCGGCGAATGAACGAATTTCTGGAAAAACGCATATTAGAAATGCCGGATCAGTATTTTTGGGTGCATAAACGCTTTAAAACCCGCCCGGAAGGTGAAAAATCGTTTTACCCTTGACGCCCCCCCCCCCTTCGTAAGCTATATTTCGTAACACACAAATGTTAATTTCAACATTTGAAAAAATACACAGGGGGAAATATGCAACTCCGTCATGCAATTGTCGTTTCGATGGTTTGGTTTTTGTCATGCGTCGGCATCGCGAATGGTCAAGAAATTCGTCGGGCAGGCAACGATCAATACGCTGGGCCAGTAACGACTTGGATGGGGTCAAACGGAAATATTTGGCATTTTCGAACCGACGAATCCAAAAGGCTCATTTCGTTTAAACGTGTTGGTTCAAAAGGAAAAGAGATCCAGTATTTGTATGAAAATGATTCAAGAAAACCCGTTGCAGCAAGACTGGCTGGACAACAATGGCAGCGGAAAAAAATGTCTTTCGGAGACCAGGGCGACTCGACCAGCCAATGCTCGGGGGATCAACTCAACATGGGCTCAATTCCCAAGGTGTTGAAGACCGCTGTCTCGCCTTCATACGCCCAAATAAATACACAAATCTCGCAGCTCTCAAAACCAAGATTTCAAAAGGCATATTACGAGCAAATAGATCAAACTGGCTATGACGACGCGATGGCGACCTATATGGATTTGCAACTGATGATGCAAGATTATTATAACCAATGGGATATGTTTATCCGTACGCCAGAGGAACGCCGAAAGTGCATCGATTATTGCAATGATCTTACCGACCTCGCTTGGCTAACATGCGCTGGTTTTGGATTTCTGGGTCCAGGAGGCGTTGCAGTTGGTTTCGTTTGCGGATTTTATTTCTACGACAAACGGGCGGAATGCCGAGATAAATGCGCTTTATAAAAGCGTGTAGTTCTTAAGTATTTCCCTATTCACCTTTCAATAAGGAGATGTTCGTGAACCATGTTTGCCCAAGTTGTACCAAACGATGCTTTACATTTCGACAGATAATTTCGGCATCAACGCCTCACGGCGTAACATGTTCATCCTGCGGTGCCCGACTGCAACTTCCACTTTGGGCGAGAATTGCGCCGGGCATTCCTTTTCTTGTGTGGTTAGCTTGGGAAATCAATAACAGGCCGCCTCCCGTTCCGGAATTTTATGGGTTGCAAGCCAGCGCAGTGCTGGCGCTTGGAATATGCGTAGCAGTCCTGTTTTGGATACCCCTGAAAAAAAAGGATTGACCCCAGAAATTCCCAGCCTCGACCTTAAAAATCGGTGTGGAAAAAACTCATTCCAAAATATAAGGATTTAATCTAGAATCGAAGAATGGCTTTTTTCCACATTCTTGTTCACGGCGAAAATTTTCTCATCGATCGCGATGGCGCACAGTCGTGGATGGGTTTCTTCAAAAACATCTATGTTGATGCCGGCACCGCCGACGAAGCATCATCGATTGCCATTTCAAGGATTGCCGGTGATCCGGCGTTTCGGGCCTCAGTGAAAAATCCGGCCGACAAACCGCCCGAATTGTCGATAGAAGAAGCCAACGAAATAGAAGCAGATGCGTCGCTGGTGGATTCCGGCTTCACCTATTTCCCGTCCGAGCAAAGTTAGTCCGTCGCCATGCGACTGCGCTTCACCAAAATGCACGGGCAGGGCAATGATTTTGTCATGCTCAATGCCGTCGCCCAGCCAGAGGCATCCACTCTTACCGCCACACAGATCCGCGCCATTGCCGATCGCCACCTTGGCATAGGCTGTGATCAAGTATTGCTGGCGGAACCATCCACTGCCGCCGACATCGATTTTCGGTACCGCATTTTTAATGCCAGCGGCGAGGAAGTTGAACATTGCGGCAACGGAGCACGCTGTTTTCCGATTTTTGTGCGTGACGAGGGGCTGACAACCAAAACAACCTTACGCGTTGCCACCATGAACGGTGTCATCCAACCACAAATCGAGCCTGATGGCCGCGTGACGGTCGATATGGGCGCGCCGCGATTTATTCCCGCTGAAATTCCGTTTACCGTCGACGCCATGGCCGCGCGTTACGTCCTCAATATCAACGGCAACCATCGCCAGCTCGGTGTGGTGTCGATGGGCAACCCACACGCGGTGCAAATTGTTGAAAATGTGGAGGCCGCGCCGGTCACCACCGAAGGTCCGTTGATTGAACATCACCGTGCCTTTCCCAAACGGGTCAACGTCGGTTATATGCAAATTGTGGCGCGTGATCAAATCCGCCTGCGCGTGTGGGAGCGCGGCGCGGATGAAACCCTCGCCTGTGGCACCGGCGCCTGTGCGGCGGTGGTGTGCGGCATCCTGTGGGGTTTACTCGATGCCAGCGTGACTGTTTACGCCCGCGGTGGTGAACTTTCGGTAACATGGCAGGGTGCGCAGTCACCCGTGCTGATGTCCGGCATCCCCACCACGGTATTTCGTGGCGAGATTGAAATCTGAACACGCCGGGCTTGGTCCGGCGAATAAATTAACCCCCTAAAAATTATTATGTCCATTGACGCATTAAGCATCGAGCAAGTCGCCGAATTTTTGCGCAGCCACCCGCAATTTTTTGAGTCGCACCCGGACGTGTTGCTCAATATTGAGGTACCGCACCCGCATGGCGGGCGCACCGTCTCGATTCCCGAACGCCAGTTGATTGCGACCCGCGAAAAGGTCCGTCTGCTCGAGTCAAAACTCGCCGAACTGATTCGTTTTGGCGAAGAGAACGATGTCCTGTCCGACAAGGTGCAGGCGCTGGCGTTAAAACTCATCAACGCGCCGGGTCGTGCACAAGCGATTGATAACCTGTATCTGGATATGGTCGACACCTTTCAAATTCCGCATGTAGTGGTGCGACTTTGGAATGTGGTGGTGCCGGACGGCTCACAAGCGGCCGAGTTCCAAGCTTCGGCGGCCGAGTTGACCCAATTTGTCGAGGCCATGACCACCCCCTACGTGGGCGGCCATCCGGTTTATGAGACCAATCTTTGGTTTGGTGAACACGCACCACATTTAAAATCGTACGCAATGATTCCATTAAAAAACGATCGTGTGTTTGGAGTGTTGTTGTTGGCAAGCGAAAACGCCGAGCGTTTTTACACCGGTATGGGCACCATGTTTTTGTCGCGTATTGGCGCCCTGTTCGCTGCGGTGCTGGCGCGTGACCTGAACTTCACCTCCCAGGGCGAAACCGGGATTTCGGTCTAACCACCATCATGACGGCACAACGTGGCAGTTCGGTTAAAGACACCGCACTGCCACCATTGGCCGAGCAGTATTTGGCGCATCTGACTTTTGAGCGCCGCCTTTCGAAGTTAACGGTGATCAACACCCGCCGTGATCTGACTGATCTGGCCAAGTTTGCCGCCGCTGCCAACGATCCGCGCCGCGCCGTTGCCATTGTGCAATTGACCAGCAATGATATCCGTCGCTTTCTGGCCGGCGTTCACAGCAAAGGCATGACCCCCCGCGCCATTGCCCGTCTGCTGTCGGGTTGGCGCGGATATTTCAAATATTGTCTGCAGCAAGAAGTCGGGCAGATCAATCCCTGTGAAGGCGTACGTGCACCCAAGGCGGCCAAACGGCTGCCACAAACCTTGTCACCTGAAGAAGCGATCCGGCTGGTCACGTTTGACGACCCGTCGCGCGAGGGCATTCGCGACCGCGCCGCGTTCGAATTGCTTTATTCCTGCGGGTTGCGCATTGCCGAATTGGTCGGATTAAACCTCGACAGTATTGATTTTGGCGCCAGTGAGATTCGTGTCACCGGCAAGGGCAACAAGACCCGCATTGTTCCGGTCGGGGCACCGGCGATCACCGCCGTCAACCGTTGGCTGGTGGTGCGCAATGGTTTGTTTCAAGCCGGAGTGGCCAACCTTAAACACCCAGTCGCCGCCGACGAGCAGGCCTTGTTTTTGGGGGCAAAGGGCACCCGTATTACCGCAACGGTTTTTCAAAAGCGCATTAAACAATGGGCGCTCAAACAGGGCATTGATATCGATGTACACCCACATATGTTGCGGCATTCATTTGCGTCACACCTGTTGCAGTCATCACAAAATTTACGCGCCGTGCAAGAAATGATGGGCCATGCAAGCATTGCCTCAACCCAGGTTTATACCCACCTCGACTTCCAACATCTGGCCAAGGTTTACGACTCGGCCCACCCACGCGCAAAGAAAAAATGAAACCATCGACCCCTTTCCTGAATCGCTTGCCGCGTTTATCACGCGTACTCGGCCGCACCGCCGTTGTTATTGTGTTGTTGTTGACCATGTTGGCCGTCAGCCTTTATCTATTGGTGCGTGCCAGTGTGCCAATATTGGACGGTGAGCAAAATCTCAGCAAACTCGCTGCGCCGGCCCTCATCAACCGTGATCGCAGCGGCATGGTCACCATTCGCGCCGATGATTTTTCTGACGCTGCGCGTGCGCTTGGGTTTGTGCATGCACAGGAACGTTTTTTTGAAATGGATCTGGCGCGGCGCGCAGCGTCTGGTGAATTGTCGGCATTACTTGGCAGTGTCACCGTCAACATCGACAAAGAAAAACGCCGCCATCGCCTGCGCGCACGCCTGACAGAGGTCTGGCAATCGCTGCCGAGTGATCAGCAGGATTTGTTGCAGCACTATACCGACGGGGTAAATGCCGGCCTGACCGCCTTCACCGTGCGCCCCTGGCAATACCTGCTCATGCGTACCGAGCCAACACCTTGGACGCCGGTCGATTCATTGTTGGTGGTCGGCGAGATGTACGCCATGTTGCAAGGCCGCAGTGGTGAGGCGCGTTTTGCCGATGCCATGTTACGCAGCCAGATTGGTGACGCGTTATTTGATTGGTTGAGCCCGCGTGGTGGTCACTGGGATGCGCCGCTGGATGGCTCGGTCATCCAGCCCGCACGCCTGCCCAGCGCGGCCGAGCTCAACCTGCGCAAGACCGAGCCCGTCGTTCAACACGCCGCCACATCACAGCAGACGACAGCCACGCTTGAATCGGCCATCGATCCGGAGCTGCATGCCGGCAGCAACAGTTGGGCGGTGGGTGGCGCATTGACGGCGCATGGCGGTGCGATGTTGGCCAACGATATGCACCTAGGGCTGGGCGTGCCCAACATTTGGTTTCGCACGCAAATGATGATCGGCAAGGATGGCAAAAATATTCGGCGACTAGTGGGCGTGAGTTTGCCAGGCGTGCCGGGGCTGACGGTTGGCAGCAATGGCGACATCGCCTGGGGATTTACCAATTCCACCGGCAAATGGTTTGACTGGGTGCCGTTAACGGCCGATGAAAAAATCACAGAAATCGAAGAGACCGTTGCGGTTAAAGGCAGCGATCCCGTCAAGGTCATGGTGCGTGAAAGTCGTTATGGCCCGGTTTTGCGCGAGGCCACCATTGCCGGAAAAAAACAATCGTTTGCCTACAGCTGGGTTTTATATCAGCCTGGCGCGGTCAACTTATCCATGGCCAAAATCCTCACCATCGACAATATTGACGAGGCACTGCAGTTGGCGCATGTAGCCGGCATTCCGCACCAAAATGTCATTGTTGTTGATGCCAGTGGCAATCTTGGCTGGACCATTGCCGGCCGGTTCCAAAACTATCCGGATTGGGCACACCACGCCGACCGCGGTCGCTTCACGGCGGCGGACAAACTGCCGCTTGGTTGGCTGGCGGGTGATCAGGTTCCGCTCATCAAAAATCCCGCCAGTAGCCGTATTGCCACGGCGAATAATCGGCTGCTCGGTGGTCAAGATGGCGAAAAAATCGGCGACGGTGGCTTTGATCCCGGCGCACGCGGCGGCCAGATTACCGCCCGGTTAAACGAAAAACAACAATTTATCGAGGCCGATTTATTCGCCATCCAACGCGACAATGAATCACTATTCTTAAAACGATGGGCAACATTACTCAGCCAAGTTGCCACCAACTCAAAAAATCCAGCGCAGCGTGCGGTGCTTGATGTGATGGCGGGTTGGAATGGTCGCGCCGATGTTGATCAAGTTGGCCACCGTTTGGCCCGCGCCTACCGCCAGGCGGTGGTCGATAGCCTATGGCAGGCGTGGATCAAAGCGGCGGGTGCACAACCTTTGGTTGAGTCAATCACCGTGAAACAGAATAATTTTCCGAGCTGGGACGGCCGCGCCGAGTATCCTGTCTGGCAAGCCATCACCAGCCAACCGATGCATTTATTGCCCCTGCCGTATGAAAGTTGGCAAGCGTTTCTCAGCGCCCAACTCGATCGTGTAACTGCGGAACTCAGCCAACAACAAGAATTATCCAAAGCAACCTGGGGTGAGCGTAACCGCGCCAAGATTCAACATCCATTCGCCCGCGCCATCCCGTCGCTGGGCCGCTGGTTAAACATGCCGGCCGATCCGTTACCCGGCGATAACAATATGCCGCTGGTCGCCTCCCCGACGTTTGGTGCCTCCGAACGGATGGTGGTGGCACCGGGACGCGAAGAGTCTGGAATTTTTAATATGCCGGGCGGCCAGAGCGGTCACCCACTATCGCCGTTTTATGCGTCCGGCCACAATGATTGGGTAAAGGGCAAAATGGGCCCACTGCTGGCGGGACCACCCATTCACACACTTGTTTTAAAACCCTAGCATCTACGGGCATTTGCAAGGCAATATATTTCAAGGTCCTCGCCAATTCTGGTGTTTCATTTTAGGCAACGCGCGTACTGGTGAAACTCAATTGCATTTGCCACATTTGTATTTGCCACATCAGGCGGGCGTAAAATTGAAACATCCGATTTCAAACCGCAGCGATGAGCCAAACCCTGCCCGATTATTTTTCGCATATTCATGAAGCCGAAGCCGCCATTCGGCAAACCTCCGCGCGTCTGACCCAACCGCGGGTGGCGGTGTTGGCGTGTTTACTTTCTCTTGATCACGCCGCCTCGCAAATCGACATTGCCCAAGAACTGGCCCATCATCATCGGATGGATCGGGTCACGGTTTACCGGGTGCTCGAATGGTTGGTTGAGGTCGGTATCGCCCATCGTATTGCCGGCGATGACCGGGTGTGGCGTTTTATGGTCAACGATCCGGCCGCCGCCATTGCCCCGCATCATCAACACGCGCATTTCACCTGTACCCGCTGCCAACAAACGTTTTGCCTGGACGACGTGCCCAACAAACTCAATTTCAAATTGCCAGCCGGCTTCAAACCGAGTGAGGTTGACTTGAAATTTCGCGGCTGCTGTTTGCATTGTGCAGCTTAAAACACATCCACCGATGTCTGACCCGGCCTCTCCCGTCAATCCGCTCACCCCCGTCACCCTACTCACCGGGTTTTTGGGCAGCGGCAAAACCACGTTATTAAATCGTCTGCTGCAATCGCCCGCGCTGCAGGACACCGCTGTGTTGATCAATGAATTCGGCGAAGTACCGATTGATCACCTGCTGGTGCGTGCTGCCAGCGACAACATCACTGTTTTGGCCAATGGTTGTATTTGTTGTTCGGTGGCCGGCGACATGGTGAACGCATTACGCGACTTGTATTTCAAACGCAGCAAAGGCGAGGTGCCACACTTCCGGCGGGTGGTGATTGAAACCACCGGGCTGGCCGATCCGGCACCGATCATGCACACGCTGATTGAAATGCCATTGGTCGCCGCGCGTTACACCCTGTCCGGCATCGTCACCACCATTGATGCGGTGCACGGCGAACAACAACTCAACACCCATCCCGAATCGCTCAAACAAATTGCCGTCGCCGATCGTATTGTTATCACCAAGTCCGACTTGGCATCGGCCGACACCCTGGCGGCGTTGCGCACCCGTCTTTGTAACATCAATCCCGGCGCAGTATTGTTGGAAGCGGTTTTGGGCGATATCAACCCGGAATTTTTGTTTGATACCGGTCTTTATCAGGCCGACGGCAAAATGCCCGATGTCCGCAAGTGGTTAAACGCCGAAGCCTATCGCCCGCTGCTGACAGGCAATCGCAACACCGCCGTGCCTTATCTCACCAATCACCCAACCAATCGCCCTACGCCGAATCGCCCCACACCGAGTCGCCACGATGAACGCTTTACGACTTTTTGTGTCCGATATGCGCAACCGATTGACTGGGATGAGCTGGTGAATGCCCTGGAAATGATTCAAGCCATGCGCGGCGACCATTTGTTGCGCATCAAGGGCATTATCAATGTCGCCAATGAAAGCCAGCCGCGGGTATTGCATGTGGTGCAACACACGATTTACCCGAGTGCAAAGCTATCGGCTTGGCCGGATGAAGATCACCATTCCAGACTGGTGTTTATTGTCAAAGACCTCGACTCAGACTTTATTGTTGATGCGCTGACCGATTTTTTGCGGCAATCACCAGAAAAATTACCACCGGCAAAACTCAAAACCACCGCCCTACCCGCATAATTCACGTCTTATTTCGTTTTATTACTGTTGTAAAGAAAAATCATCATGGCCACAAAAGACCTCATTCCCGCCACCATCCTCACCGGTTTTCTTGGAGCCGGAAAAACCACGTTGCTCAATCGCATTCTCACTGAACGGCATGGCGAAAAAATCGCCGTGATTGAAAACGAATTTGGCGCCGAAGGCATAGACAACGATATTTTGGTGCAGGACCGTGACGAACAAATCATCGAAATGAACAACGGCTGCATTTGCTGCACCGTGCGTGGTGACCTGGTGCGCATCCTCAATGAGCTGGCCGACAAACGCAAAAAGGGCAAACTCAAATTTGACCGCGTCATCATTGAAACCACCGGCATGGCCGAGCCCGGTCCGGTGGCACAAACGTTTTTTATGGACGAAAACATTCACGAGCAATATGTGCTCGACGCGGTCATCACGATTGTTGACGCCAAACACGGCGACGCGTCATTAACATCGAGCGGCGAAGCACGCGCGCAGGTGGGTTTTGCCGATCGTATCTTGCTGTCCAAAACCGACTTGGCGGCAGAGGAAGAAACCAAAAATTTGATGGCGCGATTGCGCCGCATGAATCCACGTGCGCAGTTTCAAAAAGTGAATTTCGGCACCACCGACTTAAAAGAAATTATTGATATCCGTGGTTTTAATCTCAATTCGATTCTTGAAATTGAACCCGACTTCCTGACCGACGACCATCACAGCCACGACGATGATGTGCAATCGTTTGTGTGGAAAGATGCGCGCCCACTCGACATGGAGAAAATCGAGGCATTTTTGTCATTGCTGATTCAAACCTATGGTGTGGATATGCTGCGTTACAAGGGTGTGCTGAATATCAAAGGCCAGGATCAACGCATGATTTTTCAGGGTGTGCATATGCTGATGGGCGGCACCCCCGGCAAACCGTGGGCGGTGGGTGATGTACGCGAATCAAAAATGGTTTTTATCGGCCGCAGCCTGCCCAAGAAAATATTTATCGAAGGTCTGGCCTATTGCGTCAGTGACGACGACCGCAGCGCGATCGAAATCAAATAATGTCGACGCCACTGCTGGTTCGTGTGGTTGGTGCCTCCTGCCAATATCAGCACGGCCATCCCATCCGCCTGCCGGACGTTGCCATTGCAGCAGGTCAACACACGCTGCTATTGGGCGCATCCGGCACCGGTAAAACCACATTGATCAATGCCATCGCCGGATTACAAACCTTACAAACCGGCACGGTGGAAATCGACGGTAGCGCATTTTCCTCGTTGACGGCGTCGGCCCGCGATCAACTTCGCGGCCAAAAAATGGGCCTG
>JAYTBF010000055.1:0-5622 GCA_043737175.1 Burkholderiales bacterium | reverse complement strand
GAAGCAGGGCAGTGTAATTGTCGATATCTCGATTGATCAAGGTGGCTGTGCAGAAACGTCGCGCCCGACCACACATTCCAATCCGACCTTTGTGGAGCACGGTGTGGTGCATTACTGTGTGACCAATATGCCGGGCGCGGTGGCGCGTACTTCAACCTTCGCGTTAAATAACGTCACGCTGCCGTTTACGCTGGCGCTGGCCGACAAAGGTTGGAAACAAGCACTACGTGACGACGAACATCTGGCGGCGGGGCTGAATGTTGCCCAAGGCAAGGTGACCTGTGAGCCGGTCGCCAAGGCGCAATCGCTGGTGTACGTGCCGGTAGCCGAGGTGCTTGCCGGCTAGTTGGCAGGTTTGCACCACGCGCGTGATGACGGCTGTTTATTGAGCCGTAACGTTTGCCTTGAACTCCTATTTGCTACAGACAAGCAGTAAACAATATTCGCAAAAACATTTTGCGAATATTGTTGCCTTCAGCCAAACCTAATCGATCGAGATACGCCTTGGGGGCGGTCTTGCCCTGCCACAATCCCTTAATAACAAGCGTGACGATCTCCGCAGGATGGGATGACGCGCGTTTCATCCGTTTCAGCGCACGCGCCATGTGTTGCTCGTCGTCGGTCAAATCAGTGCCAAATGGAAAGTCCGGCAAAATGTCCGTGCGGCGCGATGCCGTTAGTTTTTCCTCCAGCGATGACGGCAGATTGTTGGTGTACCGCGCGGGAATTTTGTAGTCCGCCGCCAATTTTCCGCTGGTGATGGCCTCATTAAGCAAGTTTGGTTGAAAGCGCGAATCGGCAATCGCCAATAATCGCTTAATGACTTCGTCGTCCGCCTGGCCGCGCAAATCGGCCACTCCGTATTCTGTGATCACCATATCGCGCAGGTGCCTGGGAATTGTGACGTTCTTGGCGTCCCAGACAATACTGCTTTGCAAGCCGACTTTGTGCAGATAGGTGGCACGCAGCATCATCAGTAGTTTGGCGTCCGGCAGAGCGTGCGACATTGCCACAAAATTGTATTGCCCGCCCACCCCGCTGACTACGCGGCCGGGTTCAATCGCATCACTGACGGCGGCACCGAGTAAGGTGACCATCATAGTGGTATTGAAAAAACGTGCGTTGCGGCGTTGTGCGCGTTTCAGATTTTCATCGCCATATAGTTGGTTGATGAACGCAATACGCGTCATGTCAATTTTCGCCAGATCAGTCTGTGCCATGGTGCGCAGATTTTCATAAAAATCCCGCGGGCCGATAAAAAATCCCCCGCTCATGATTTTCCCGCCGTTCAGCCGTGTACCCAGCCAGTTCGAGACCACAAAATCAAAGACCACCGGGTTTGCGAGATCGTTATCAACAACCTGCTGCGCACATACCAATTGATGCTGGTTGATGGCGACATCGGCAGATAAAATGCCGTAGTTTTTTAAAAACGCCAGATCATCAACGCGCAATTTTGCCGGAATACGTCCGGCGTCGAGAAGGGCGCGTAACGTATCGCTGGTGACGCAATATTCGTCGACGCGCCGGCGGTTGACTATTTGCTGCATTATCAAATCGTCAAATACTTCCCGGCGAACAATATCGGCCTGGATGAGCTCTAGAAAACCATTCACAAACATTTCCGAGCAGCCGTATAGGCCCTGTTCAAATCGACCCAGTTCGCGGTCGGTCACGCCGTCAGCGCACAATGAAACCAGAATTTGTTGATAGGCATCACCGCTTCGATTACGCACAATCAATGCCTGCGCGATGGCATCACCCAGTGCGCCAATGCCAATTTGTAAGGTTCCGCCATCGGCAACAAAACTGGAGGCGTGCAGGCCAATTGCGTAATCCGTGGTGCTGATTTTGCCGTTGGGCGGCGCAAACAGTGCGTGGGTGGCGGCGGGGTCATTAACGATGACATCAAAAAAATCTGCTGGTACTTCCGCCGTATTCGGCATAAATGGCATCTGCTGATTGATGACACCAATCACCAACAGTGGTTGGCCGGTTGCAAGTGCGTTTTCGACCAGCGCCAGGGTGACATCAGGGTTGCTGGACAGTGACAGCCGCTCAGCCTCGGAATTGCCGTTGGATGCCACCGCCTGTGCCATGACGTTGACGCCCTGAATGGCCAGATCACGGGCAACAAAGGTGTAGTTGGTACAGATGTAATTTTGTTGGGCAACCTCGTTATGCAAATAGTCACCGGTCTTTAAGAAAAACTCATGCACCGTGATGTTGGCGGGTAAGGTGCCCGCGCGCACATCCTTGACGTAGTCCAAGTCGGGATAGTCGGCGAAAACCCGCTCGACCAGGGGCTCCAGAAAATGTCGTTCCAAATCACTTTTGCCGATCGGTTTTTCCAGTGACAGCGCGGTAATGATGCGCAATCGACGCTCGGGCAGGGCTTGGATACGTTGGGTCAAGGCATTCACAAACGGATTGGGCTTGCCGATTCCGAGCGGTAAACCCAGGACAATTTCCCCGGGAATGACCGCCAAGAGGTGATCAACTGCTGCGTCTATAGAGTTAGTGCGTAGGTTGGTGGGCAAGTTGGCACGTGAGGTGTCGGTCATGCCGCCCATCCTACCACCTGATGTGGTTCGGTCAGTTGACCATCCGACCTGCTGCACGAAAGTATTTTCGTGCGTAAGCGAGAATTTGGCCGTCGGTTGGATGATCAACCGTTTCGACACCAATCAAATGATCCATCAAATTAGCATGGTGCTTGCCAATATGTTTTGCAAAAGCCAGTTTCGCATTGGCCGGGCCGACAATCAGCCATTCTGAAATATTGCGAATTTTATCGAGAATATGCTCAAAATATTCCGGGTGGTCGGCCGCTTTGCCGTGGCCAATCACCTGCGCCTGTAAATGCCTTTGTTCATCGCCATTGGGTGATCTGATGACGAACGGTTCGTCAGCGGCGTCACGATCAAACGCGATGATATGGGCTTCACGGTGATCGAGCCAGACGATGACATGATTTGATGTCATATTGAAGTCCTTTCTCAAGACTCATTTGTTGCGAGAAAACATCAAGCAGTATCGAATACCATCGTCATGCATCGCCTGCAATGCCGGCTAATTCAACGATGTCGACCCCGAATTGGGTCGCCTCTGCAGTCGCACGCAGCCAAACTGCGACACGATGATCCAAATATGAACTGTTAATAGACTTGGCTGTTTGAGGTGTATCAAAAGCAAGGCAAATAATTGCCAGAATATTTGCCGGTGGTGTTATTTGGTAGGGTTTTCTACTAGGCTGGCTTTAACACCGTTAACACCAGCACGAGATCGGGCTGAATGCCCGCCGTGGCCGCCGCACCTGTCCGAGGGTTCGCGACGGACAGAGTGAATGCACGCGCCAATAACCTGTTGAAACCGAACAGACGTGATTACATCGAAATCGACCCGTCGCGAAATTCGGTTTTATCGAGCCAGACATTGACCAGTACCGGTTTGCCGGCAGCGGCCAACTCGCGCGCCCGCGCCAGCGCGGCTGGTGCGTCGGTAATGTTTTGTACCAATATACCCTCAGCACCGAATCCGGCCACCACATCGTGATAGGCAGTGCGCGCCAGCACCGTGGCCACGTCGTCATGCAGCATTTTGATTTGTTCACGCGCGATCTGGGTCCAGCCGGCGTCGTTGCCGACGACGCCAATCACTGGGATGCCGTGACGGACAAAGGTGTCAAATTCGGCAAGCCCGTAACCGCACGCGCCATCACCAAAAATAATCCACACCTCGCTGGCGGGTCGGCAAATGGCCGCACCGAGCGCAAAACCCGCACCCACGCCGAGGGTGCCAAATACGCCAGGATCGAGCCAGCTGAGTGGGGTGCGCGGATGAATCACATAAGATGCAGTGGCGACAAAGTCGCCGCCGTCGGCAACCAAAATGGCGTTGTCTCCCGCTTCATGCTCGAGCGTCTTGAAGAATGCAATTGGGTTGACATATTTCCCGGAAACGCTGGCGTGCGCATCGATTTCGGTTTCACGTGCGGTGTTGCGGTCACGCAATTGTGTCGTCCAGTGGGACCATCGTGATGGCGCTGCGGTGGCACAGAATTGCGCGGCTAGTGTTTGCAGAAACAGGCCGGCATCGCCAATTGCCGCAATGTCCGGACGCCGGTTCAGGCGTGCCTCTTTGGCGCTTCGGTTGGCGGCGATCAACGTGCTGGACCGTCGAATGTGACGACCATAGTCCAAACGAAAATCACAGGGCACACCAGCCAGAACCACGCAGTCCGCCTCACGCAATGCTTGACGCCGCTGATGGCGCATTTGTAATGGATGGTTGCGTCCAAGCAGGCCGCGCGCCATTCCTGATAGATAAACCGGAATCTTAAGCGCGTCGACGGCTTCGGCAATTTTTGTCGCTTCGGCGGCAATGCTCAGCGCCTGGCTACCAATGACCAGGAGCGGCCGTTCTGATTGTTTCAACGCCGAAATTGTGGCGCGGATACTTACCGCTGACGCCTCAGGCGCGATTATCTCGTGAACAACTGGTGCGCTCGGTTGGGCACTGCCATCAAACATTTTTTCAACATGACGGTTCAAGTAAAATCGCAACAACCGGTCGGCAATTGATTTTCCCTTGCCAGCGGCATCGGCATACCACTGCCGAATGGTTGTTTCGTCGTACAGCAGGTCAACCGGACACTCGATAAACACCGGTCCCGGCAGTCCAGCCAGGGCGATCGCAAAGGCTTCATCGACGGCGGGCCCCAAATCGCGAACCCGTAAAATTTTACGGAACAATTTAACGTGGGGTTCCACCAAGGGCCGCTGGTCAATATCCTGCAACGCACCGCGCCCTTGTAATGCAGTCGGTGCCGCGCCACCAATCAGAATCACCGGCGACTGTGCCAATTGTGCATTTTTCAGAGCAGTGATGGTGTTAGTGATGCCGGGTCCGGCGGTGACGGCAGCGACGCCGGGAATGCCCGAAAGTCTTGCGGTCGCGTCGGCCGCAAACACGGCCGTGGCTTCATCACGCACATCGATGATGCGAATGCCGCGTGCCTTTGCGGCAGTCAGAATGGGCGATATATGGCCGCCACACAAAGTGAAAATGGTCTTCACACCATTCGCATGCAAGGCCTTGGCGACACGGTCGCCGCCGTTTGACTCCGGTTGATCAGTTGGCATGACTTGTTTCGTTGTGTTGTGCGGCATGGATGGCGGCGGTTGGTCGTGGCATTGGCGCTTGTTGATGTTCTGCGACCAAAACTTTGTAGTCGATTTTGCCGATGCGCGTTTTTGGCAGCGTAGTGCGAAATTCGATCTCGCGTGGGCAAGACCATTTGATGAGTTTGGCGCGACACGCCTCAATCAACGTTGCTGCGGTGGCGGTATTGGCCAGCGTGGTGTCTTTTAAAACCACCACCGCTTTGACGCGCTCAATTTGTTCCGGGTCGGGCACACCGATGACGCACGCTTCCATCACCAGCGGGTGCTGATACAACACCGCCTCAACCTGTGCGGGATAGACATTGAATCCCGATGACTTAATCATGCGCTTGTGCCGGGCAGAAAAATAAAAAAAGCCATCGCTGTCCATCCGGCCCAGATCGCCTGTGTGTAGCCAGACACGGCCGTCGGCGTGAAGGCGCAGCGCGTCGTGGGT
>JAYTBF010000054.1:0-5640 GCA_043737175.1 Burkholderiales bacterium | reverse complement strand
GTTTTCCTAAATCGCGGCAGCGATTATGGAACTGAGCGCTCCCCTCTCCCGCCTTTGGCGGGGGAGGGGTTGGGGGTGGGGGTTGAGCGTTTGTGAGGTCATCAATTATGAAACGCTCAATAGTATTGCATGAAAACACAATGGTATTACTTTTGTTCCGGCGGCGCAACCATCGCGGCGCGATTCCATCCGGCTGGTAAAATGCGTCATGCCCATCGTCACGTTTCCCAATTCGCCGTACCGTCTCAATCAGCCATTTTTACCCGCCGGTGACCAGCCACAAGCCATCGATAAATTGGTTGAGGGTATCAACGATGGCCTCGCCTTCCAGACCCTGCTGGGGGTGACCGGCTCGGGTAAAACCTTCACCATGGCCAATGTGATTGCCCGTCTTGGTCGGCCGGCGCTGGTGATGGCACCGAATAAAACACTGGCGGCGCAGCTCTACGCCGAGTTCAAGGAATTTTTTCCAGAGAATGCGGTGGAATATTTTGTGTCGTATTACGACTACTACCAGCCCGAGGCCTACGTGCCGTCGCGTGATTTGTTTATCGAAAAAGATTCGTCGATCAATGAACACATCGAACAAATGCGCCTGTCGGCGACCAAATCGTTGTTGGAGCGGCCGGATGCGGTGATCGTCGCCACCGTCTCGTGTATTTACGGTATTGGTGACCCGACCGATTATTACGACATGCGCATGATGGTGCGCGAGGGCGACAAAGTTTCGCCGCAAGACTTGATCAAACAATTGGTGGCCATGCAGTACGCCCGCTCGGAGCTGGATTTTAAACGCGGCACCTTCCGTGTGCGTGGTGATTCACTCGATGTGCATCCCGCAGAAAGCAACGAAGCCGCCTTGCGTATTTCGATGTTCGACGATGAAATCGAAGCCTTGACCTTGTTTGATCCGTTAACCGGCCACACGTTACAAAAAGTGCCGCGTTATACCGTTTATGCCAAAAGCCATTACGTCACCACCCGCGCCAGCACGCTCGGCGCGATGGAGGGCATCAAAGCGGAATTGCGCGATCGTATTGAGTATTACCAGCAAGAAGGCAAGCTGTTGGAGGCGCAACGCATTCAACAGCGCACCACCTTTGATTTGGAAATGCTCAACGAAATCGGCTTTTGCAAAGGCATCGAAAATTATTCGCGCCACTTGACCGGCCGGCCGCCGGGTTCGCCGCCGCCAACGCTGATTGATTATCTGGCCAAAGACGCGTTGATGATTATCGACGAGAGCCACGTCACCATCCCGCAGGTGGGGGGCATGTACAAGGGTGATCGTGCCCGCAAAGAAAATTTGGTCGGGTTTGGTTTTCGGCTGCCGTCGGCGATGGACAACCGGCCGTTACGGTTTGACGAATTTGAAGCGATGATGCGCCAGACGGTATTTGTTTCGGCCACACCTTCGGTTTATGAAGAAGCCCACGCCGCGCAGGTGGTGGAGCAATTGGTGCGCCCGACCGGATTGGTTGACCCGATGATTTTTGTGCGGCCCGCCACCACCCAGGTCGATGATGTGTTGTCAGAAATCAACAAACGTGTGTTGGTCGGTGAGCGAGTGTTGGTGACCACATTGACCAAACGCATGTCGGAAGATTTAACCGACTACCTGGCGGAGCATGGTGTCAAGGTGCGTTATTTACATTCGGACATTGATACCGTTGAGCGCGTCGAAATTATTCGTGATTTGCGTGCCGGTATGTTTGACGTGTTGGTCGGTATTAATCTGTTGCGTGAGGGCTTGGATATTCCGGAGGTATCCCTTGTTGCCATACTCGACGCCGACAAGGAGGGATTTTTGCGCAGCACCCGCTCCTTGATTCAAACCATCGGCCGCGCCGCGCGCAATTTAAATGGCACGGCGATTTTATATGCCGACCGTGAAACCGATTCGATGAAACGGGCCATCTCGGAAACTAACCGGCGTCGCGCCACCCAGGTGGCGTTTAATCTGGCGAATAACATCACACCGCGCTCGGTAACCAAACGCATCAAGGACATTATTGACGGTGTGTATGATTTGGATGAAAAACGCGACTCCCGCAACGCCGACAAACGCGCCGCGCAGGATCGTAAAAAATACGAGGTCATGACCGAAAAACAAATGGACGTGGCGATCCGTAAAATAGAACGTGAAATGCTCGAGGCGGCACGTAACCTCGAGTTTGAAAAAGCGGCGCGATTGCGGGATGATTTGCGTCTGATGCGAAACAAGCTGCTGGTGTTGGGCGGCAAAGATGATACGGGTGAAGTGGCATGAAAGTTTTATTTGTATGTATGGGCAATATTTGTCGTTCGCCCAGCGCCGAGGGTGTGTTCAGAAAAATGGTCGAAGACGGCCCGCTCAAAGGCAAGGTCGATATTGATTCGGTCGGCACGCACGGTTACCACGAGGGCAAGGAACCCGATCCGCGCGCCATTGCGCATGCGGCCAAACGTGGCTACGACCTGACACCATTGCGCGCACGTGAAGTCAGCCCGAGTGATTTTGAGCGTTTTGATTATGTGATCGCCATGGATGAAACCAATCGGCGCCACCTCAAAGCGATGTGCCCGACACGCTTGCAGAACAAAATTGAATTGATGATGGACTACGGTGGCGAAGAAAATGAATACGAAGTGCCGGACCCGTATCAAGGCAAACCCAAAGACTTTGAACACGCGCTGGATTTGATCGAAGCCGGTTGTGAAGGCCTGCACGAATATTTGGTGGAGCAATTCAAAATGCGCGGCAATATTACCCTGCCGAGTCGGGATTAATCATGATTGATGGATTGGCATTTGTCGGTACCCTCAGCGTCGCCGCTTACATGAAAATTTTTGTGGCGATGATTGTGATCGTCAATCCACTCGGTATTATTCCGATTTTTGTGACCTTGACGACCGGCCAGAGTGACGCTGAACGCAAACACATCGCCCGCATCGCCGCACAAACCGTGGCAGTCGCGTTGATCATCGCCACCTTACTTGGCGAAAAAATGCTGCAGATGTTCGGTATTTCCATTGCCAGTTTTAAAGTCGGTGGCGCGATATTGATCATGCTCAACGCTATCGCCATGATGCAGGCCGCCCCCACCACCGACGACCCGACCCCGGAAGAAGTTGAAGAGGCGGCGGCCAAATCATCGATTGCTGTGGTGCCGCTCGCCATTCCTTTGTTGGCTGGGCCGGGTGCGTTATCCACAATCGTTATTTACGCTTCCGAGAAAAAATCGGTGTTGCATTTGGGCGCGGTCATTCTCGTCGTGATTGCACTCGCGCTGGTGACGTGGCTGGCATTACGCATCGCCACCAAGGTTGGCCGCTCAATGAGCACCACCACACTCAATGTCGCCACGCGCATCATGGGCCTGTTGCTCGCCGCACTCGCGGTGGAAATTTTTGCCAGTGGCATTGTCGAGCTGATCCCCGCACTCGGCAAACCGGATGTGTTCCGTTACGGCCAATGATTGGATGCCCGTCGGTCTGACGGGTGGAGTTATTTCGGAATTTAAATCTCGTTTATCGGCGAGGTGTTCGTGACACAAATAGTTGAAAAATGGCGTCGATATTGGAGTTTTAATTATGAAACATCTGGTAGCCTACAAGCTTCGGAATTCCGGCGTGGGCAGGAATTCAGTCCAATTGTAATTTCAATAACTTAGACGATGTTGGATCCCGGCCGCAGCCTGCCCCAGCGTGTTTAAAGGTGGGGCCGGATTGGCGGGGTCTTAGAAGTGTCCCTATTCATTCTGCGATGATGGTTGGATGGACGCCGCGTTTGAGCGATTGGCAAGCCGTTTATTTGATTGCCAACAGGCGAGGGCGTTGTTAGACTGCCTCGGGAATGCGCCAGTAGTCTGGCTTCTCTATTTGAATGAAAACTTGATTCTTGATTGTGGAAAACCATTCTCCAAGAAATGGCGGACTTCTCCAATTTACGCTGGTACGCTGTGAGGGGGCAGGTCACGAGTGGCTTCACCAATTCGTTTGAGTTGTTTGAGTTTAAGCCGGGCGGTCGTTGGGTGTTTGTGATGCACGGTCCGGATGATGTGAACTACGACAACGAGTGTGTGTTTCAAACGATTCAACCCGATAGCAAGATTGTGATCGAACACGTGCTTGCCCCCTGGTTTCAACTGACGGTGACCTTAACAGCGCGTGGTGATGAAACCCATTTGGAGTGGGTGCAAGAGTTTGCCAGCGCCGAGGTCTGCGCAACAGTGCGCGCGATTTGTGAACCGGCCAACGAACAAAATCTAGATCGACTGCAGTCCCTCCTTGCGGGTCTTGGGGCATTGGCAACGACTGAGTCCAAATAAATCAAAGCGGTCGGCGTGATTTGTTTTGAGATTCGCTTAAACTTTGTCGTCGACCGCGCGAAGTTCTTAGGCTGCAACGAACTCTGCCGCACGTTTGGCAACAACGAGCCACGCCTCAATCGCCGCGCGGCAATAATTTGCAACACCCGACCACCCTCAAGGAAATAACCATGTCTCAGCAACCCACGCCTATTATCGCCATTCACGGTGGTGCCGGCACCATGAGCAGCGCCGCGCGCACTGCAGAGTTGGATGCCAACTATCACGCGGCGTTAAACAAAATTGTCCTTGCCGGCCAACAGATTCTGGCCAAGGGTGGCAGTGCGATGGATGCGGTCTGTCATGCCGTCGCCATGCTGGAAGACGATGCGCTGTTCAACGCCGGTTTTGGTTCTGTTTTTACCAGCGCGGAAACCCACGAGCTCGATGCTGCGGTGATGGATGGCAAGACACTGCACGCCGGCTCGGTCGCGTGTGTGAATCACATTCGTCGCCCCGTTTACGCGGCCCGGGCGGTGATGGAGCATAGCGAACACGTGTTGTTGGTCGGGCAGGGTGCCGAGGCGTTTGCAAAATCGCATGGCCTGGAAATGGTCTTGCCTGATTATTTCAGCACCGAGACCCGTCGCGCACAACTGCACCGCGCGCTGGCTGCTGCCAGCGCGACTGCGGTTCTTGACCATGACGGTGCCGCTGCGGTGGGTGGTGATTGCGCCCCCTTGGACGAAAGCAAAAAAATGGGCACGGTTGGTGCGGTGGCGCTCGACATTCACGGCAATCTGGCGGCAGCCACATCAACCGGTGGCATGACCAACAAACGCCCCGGACGGGTCGGTGATGCGCCGTTGATTGGTGCCGGTACCTACGCCGACAATCGCTCCGCTGCCATTTCTTGTACCGGTTCCGGCGAAATGTTTATTCGTGTGGCTGCCGCCTACGATATCTGCGCACGAATGGCCTACGCCGGCCAGTCGCTGCAAGAGGCGGCCGACGCCGTGGTGATGCAGGTGTTGCCAAAAATTGACGGCCGTGGCGGATTGATCGCAGTCGATGCCAAGGGCAATGTTTGTATGCCCTTTAATACCGAAGGCATGTATCGTGGTTTTGCGCGTGTTGGTGGGCAGCCCAGTACCGCTATTTTTCGCGATTGACGATGCAAAGTCGTACAACACCGCCGCCCCTATCACCACCACATATTGGTGATCTGCCGTGATTTAAACGGGTCAGCGTGGAATGGCACTTACTTAAGGACTTTTCATCGCTAAACCCGCCACCATCGCTGCACGTCGATAACCTAACTGGTGTCGCCCCGGCGGAGGCCGGGGCCCAA
>JAYTBF010000053.1:0-2246 GCA_043737175.1 Burkholderiales bacterium | reverse complement strand
CATTGCGATCGCCGTAGCCCAGTTGCGGCGGGATGATAAGGGTACGTTTGCCGCCGACCGCCATGCCTGCGACGCCCTGTTCCCATCCGGCGATGACGCGACGCTGGCCAATGGTGAATTCAAACGGCGAATTACGGTCGAGTGAAGAATCAAATTTATTTCCCTTGGTGCCGGGCGCACCATTTGCGCCGGGTACAAACAACCAGCCGGTGTAGTGCACACTGGTCGAATTGCCAACCGCCGCAACGGTTCCGCTGCCGGTGGTGGTGTCGATTTTGACGAGGTCAGTTGCGGAGGATGGGTATGGTGTGGTCATGGCGCAGCCTATAAGTGTGGAAATAAGAAAAGCGAAAGTGATGGAGATAAATTTTTTCATACCGGCATTTTCCTACGAAACGGGTGGCATTGTCGGCGGATGTAAAAAATTTGCCATGATGGCACTCATCAAAATGTGCTCTAGCGACCTTTGGCAACTCCGTCGCGCCTTGGATCCGCACCGCCTTGCCACCCGCCTGGCGTTCGTAAAATACCGTGCAGGCCGCCGGGAATATCGCCGATTCTGACCTCGTGTCCAAGCGCCCGCAGTTGCGGAGCAAGTTGTTCTGCGCGGGTATTTTTTTCCAAGTCTGTGGGGCCGTTGCGACTGCCGACATTGGGCAATGTTATGGCCGCCTGGATGTCGAAGTTCCAGTCGATTACTCCGATGATGGTTTTAGCCACCTGATTGATGATGGTCGACCCAAGAGCGGAGCCGATCACCATGGTCAGCTTGCCGTCGTTCGCAAAAACCAGAACGGGCGACATTGCGCTGCGGGGTCGTTTGCCCGCGTACACGGCGTTGGCTATCGGCATTCCTTGCGGGTCGACCGGCGTCATTGAAAAATCGGTGAGTTGATTATTTAGAAAAAATCCATCGACATAAATCATACTGCCGAAGGAGGACTCAATCGAGGTCGACATACTGACTGCATTGCCGGTTGAATCGACAATTGAAAAATGGCTGGTACCCGTGTCCTTAACCGAGGGGTCGCCTGCAGTAGCTGGTTTCTTTTCGACAGGCACGCCGCCTGCGGCGCGACCCATGGATTTCCCAAGGCTGATCAAAGCGCTGCGCTCGCGAATGTAGGCCGGGCTGATGAGCGCGGCGACCGGCACGTCAGCAAATCGGTCGTCAGCCGCAAATTTTTCACGGTCGGCATACGCGAGCCGTCCTGCTTCCGAAAGCAAATGCACGGCTTCGAGCGAATTGGGCTTTAGTGCGCCAAGGTCGAATCGTTCCAGCATACCCAGCATTTGCAAAATCGCCACCCCGCCGCTGGAAGGCATGGGTGCGCCGCATATGCGATAGGTGCGATATGCGCCACATACCGGCTCGCTGATTCGGGTGCGGTATTCGGCGAGGTCACGTTCGGTCATCACGCCGGCTCGGGCGTGCAAACGGATAGCAGCGACGATGTTGCGTGCCGTTACGCCCTGATAAAAACCGTCGGCACCCTCACGTGCCACGCGCTTGAGCACCATGGCAAACTCACGATTGGTGACTATGGTGCCGGCTGGTTTGGCGTTGCCATCTGCATTAAAAAACATCGCTCGTGTGGCGGGATTGGCTTTTAAGATTAAGCCCGCCTGTGGACCGCCGGCTTGCTGGACGGTACGGGCGCTGAGCGGATAACCTTTTTCTGCGAGTTGAATCGCCGGTTGAAATAAAACGCCCCACGGTAATTTTCCATACGCGGCGTGGGCGGCTTCGAGGGCGCGCAATACACCCGGCACACCGACGGCTTTGCCGCTGCGTACGGCGTCGGCAAAACGTATTGGTTTGCCATCATCACCCAAAAAAAATTGAGGCGTGGCGGCCATCGGCGCGCTCTCACGGCCATCATAGGCAACAACGGATTTTTTGGTCGCATCGAAATGCAACATAAATGCGCCACCGCCAATTCCGGATGACTGGGGTTCGACCAGATTCAATACCATTTGTACGGCGACGGCTGCATCAGTCGCATTACCGCCGCGTGCCAACATTTGTACGCCCGCCTCCGTGGCGAGCGGGTGGGCGGCCGCGACCATGAAATGTTTTGCGGTAGCCGATTGTTTGGTGGTGATCGCGCTGGAAGGCTCGGGCAGGTCCTGGTTGGGTTGGGCTTGTGGTTGTGCGTGCGCAGTGGAGATGAAGATGATGCAACCACAGATGAACACGGATAAACACAGATAAAAGCCCTGTCTGGGCAGACAACGGGACACGC
>JAYTBF010000052.1:0-5649 GCA_043737175.1 Burkholderiales bacterium | reverse complement strand
TGTGTGGAAACATATTCACCACCCCCGCCGCCGTCAGTCGAAAACCATTGGTATTGACCATCACGTCCGCATCACGCGCCAGCGTTGAGGGGCTGCAGGAAACATACACCACCCGTTTCAGCTCCGGTCGTAATTCGCGCGTCAGTAATTTGCATACCTCCAACGCCCCGTCGCGCGGCGGGTCGATCAGCATCTTCGACACCTTGGGCACACGCGCCATTGCCTGCTCTTGGTCGGTATACAAGTCAGCCGCAAAAAAGCGTGTGTTTGCCGATAATTTGTTTCGTGCCGCGTTTTCCTCACCACGCTGGGTCAATGACTCACTGCCCTCAACACCAATGACCATGGCGCCGCGACGTGCAATTGGCAGCGTGAAGTTGCCCAACCCACAAAATAAATCGGCGATATGTTCACCCGGTTGTGGGTCGAGTAAATCCACCGCCCGCTCAACCATCAAACAATTGACGGCGTGATTCACCTGGGTAAATTCAGTTGGACGGAAATTCATTTCCAGGTCAAATTCCGGCAGGGTATAGGTCAGCTCGGGCATATCCATGGGGTACCACGGCACCGCGGTATCCGGGCCTTTCACTTGCAACCAAAACTGCAAACGGTGCGATGGCCGATACAAATCAGCAAATGCCTTCAGTTTGACTTCGTCGGCCGGTGTGAGGGCATCCATGATGCGCAACACCAGCGCGGTGACATTTTTGCCAACGGCAACTTCGATTTGTGGCAGCCGGTCGCGAATATCGAGACTGGTCATCACTTCGCGCAATGGGTCGATCAATTGACCCAGCCCGCCGGCCAACACCTCACACGAATGCATATCGGCGACAAAACTCGATTTACGCTCCCGAAAGCCAACCAACACGCCACCCTTCTTGGCGACATAGTGGACCGACATACGCGCACGATGGCGGTAGGCCCATGGCGCGGCATAAATCGGTGGCAGGATGCGCTCCGGCGTGACTTTGCCAATACGCGCCAGATTGTCTTCGAGCACCCGTTGTTTACTGGCAACCTGCAACTGTGGTGTGGCATGTTGCAGCGCACAACCACCACAAATTGAAAAATATTTGCAGCGTGCCTCAATCCGGTCAGCCGAAAATTTCCTGATCGCGATCAGACTGGCGGTTTCAAAGTGCTTTTTCTTGCGCGACGGACGATATTCGACAATCTCAGTCGGCAAGGCACCCTCAACAAAAATGACCTTGCCATCAACGTGCGCGACGCCGCGCCCTTCGTAGTCGAGAGATTCAATTTGCGCAACGGGAGGCGTGGCAAGGGTGGCGGCCACGCCAATAGCGGGGAAAAGCGGGGTATCCACGAACAAGTTATCCAATCATCAAGATGTTAGTCGACAATTATCGCATTGGCCATCGGAAATTTGCTGCGCGCGCACATCATTGCCGCCATGTTATTTGTCAAGCCGGCGTGTGTTTTCCAACCTTTGCTGGTAGGTCGCGAATGGCAGCTTGCCATTTCCATGGGCCATTAACTACAATGGTACCGTCTCCGACCAAAAAAACTACTTGAGACACCTTAATCACTGGGAGGTTTATGGGGAATTTTTATCAACTTCAGAATAAAAAACTGCTGTCGCTTGCGGTTTTACTGACGCTCACCGCTGCCGCCACATTGGCATTACCGTTTTCCGCTGCCTATGCGCAATCACCAGCGGCCAACACAAATGATGCGGTGAACAGAGCCAAAACCCTGATTGAAAAAAAGAACCCCGACGCCGCTTATAAATTATTGCAGCCTTTGGAAAATACCCATGCCGGTGAAGAGGATTTTGACTATTGGTTTGGTGTGGCCGCTTTTGAATCCAACCGGCTCGAACGCGCGGCAATGGCATTTGAACGCGCGCTTATCTCCAATCCAGAATTCGACAGTGCCCGCCTTGAATTGGGACGCACTTACCTACGTATGGGCTCGCTGGATTTGGCCGATCAGGAGTTCAAACGGCTTTTGACACGTGCGCCCAGCCCGCAAGGCAAAACACTTCTTGAGGGATATATTGCCGAAATTGCACGAACCAAAGCCAAACAACGTTTTTCTGTTTCGACCTACATCGAAGCCGGTGGTGGTCGCGACAACAATCTGTCCTCCAGTACCCGCGATTTTCCGGGCGCGATTTTAAATTCATTCGGTCTGGCCGGTATCCAGCCGACGGGTAATTCGATTCGCCGCGGCGACAACTATGCCAGCACCAATCTTGGCCTGGGCCTCACCAACCGCTATCGTGAAAATCGCTCGATCTTTTTTGCTGCCAATGCACGCGCACGATTTTTTGGCGACTATGGCGATTTCAATTACACGCTGCTGGATGCGGTCGGTGGCCATGAATGGCGCATGGGTGAACGCAGCTTTGGTTTATCGGCTTTCGCCCAAAAATTTTCCCAAGACGGCGCCTTTGATCCGGCCGCAGCGGCCGCCCGCGTGACCAATAACCGAACCATTCTCGGCATTTCGTCAGAACTCCGATCGCCCATATCAGCAACCGCCACCCTGGGCCTGGGGTTGCAGGCCGGGACGATTCGTTACCAAACCAACAAAACTCAGGATACCGATCAACTTACGTTTTCGACTTCGGTGCAAAATCTGCCGAAGTGGATGAATGGCGGCAACGTTTCCGGCATGGTGTTCTTCACCAAAGAACGCGCCAAACGCACGCTCAATGAATTCATAGACACCAGTGTTTCGCGCAAGTCCTACGGCGCGAGATTTAGTCTTGCCTCCGATCCGCGTGAAAGTGTTTCATGGTCAGGCAGTGTTTCGTGGACACGCCGCGCCGACGACAAACCGTTCGCGCGCGCCGGCCTGGTCGAATTTGGCGTCGACAATCTTTATGACGTAACGGTGCGCCTCAGCTGGCGAATGAATGACAAGTGGTCCGTCCTCCCATACCTGTCCTATACGGATAACCGTTCGAATATCTCGCTTTATTCATTCCGAAAAGCCGACGGTGGATTTGTCATCCGTCGCGATTTTAAATAAGGAACGACCATGACCAACCAACAAAAAAATCATTTTGTCTGCGCCTCGATGACGCGCACGTTCCTGACCACCTGCGCAACCCTGTGGTTTGCATTTTTCACGGCAACGGCGTCGGCACAACCGGCTGGCAATATTCAGTTTGTCAGCGGCGCGGTAGAAATTCAGCGGGGAACCGAAACGATCACACCCGCCCGGGCGACGCTGGTTAATGTCGGCGATGTCGTCAGAACATTGGCCGATGGGAATATCCACATCAATATGATTGATGGCGCGTTCCTGTCGTTACGGCCCGGCAGTGAAATGCGTGTCGAGAAATACGACTACAACCCGATGCAAACAACCGTCGGTGACGCCGTGATCGGACTGATTCGGGGAACTTTGCGCACCTTTACCGGCGAAATCGTCGCTCGCAACCGGGATGCCTTCAAGATGCGCACCGCCGTCGCATCACTTGGCATCCGTGGATCCGGCAATGTGCTGGCGCATTACGATGCGATTGGTACGATTAATCACACCCTCACCGGTGCACACGTGGTGACCAGCAACGCCGGCGGATCATTGGTGTCCCTTGCCGGGCAAACCATTCAAGTACTGCCTGGTCAGGCACCCCGCTATATTCCAACACCAACCTTTATTGCCCAAGCCGCTTCGCCACCGCCAAAGAGCACCAGCACGGGTGAGACTGAAAAAGCTGCCGAGCCTGTGGTGACGACAACAACAACCAGCACCACAACCTCCACCACGCCGCCCCCACCCTCCACGCCGTCCGCATCCCAAGCCAACACCTCCGCAGTCGCCGCAGCGCTGGCCGCAACCAAAACCGTGACGGGCGGTGTATTTACGCTTCGCGCTGTGGGCGCACCGGTATCACCAGGCTATCAGGGCTTGTTTATGCAAACCAACGCCGCCGGCAACACCTCTGCCGTGTTGAATGCGGCCGGCCAATTAATCGAAATTCGCAACGCTGACATTTCTGCCAACATTTATGGCAATGCGACCTTTCCGTCCGGCTACCTGCCATTTGGCTCGTCCAACGCCACCGGCATTTTCTCAGGTGGAAATCATGCGGATGGCTTCACCACTGCTGACGGCAGTGTGACCATCGGTCGTTGGTCTGGCGGCAGTCTGACGCTGGTCAACAACAACCTGCCAGCGACCGACGCCAATTATCGAACCGTTCTGCAATTGGGCAGCCAGTCCGCCTCCTATGGTCTGGTCATCCCGACCCTCGGCAGCGTCACCAGCGCCTTTACAGGAACCACCAATTACGCCTTGCTGGCCGCAACCGCACCGGTCGACGCGCGCGGCAACGTTGGCACCTTGAGCTCAGCGACGGTCGGCATCAATTTCAGCCTGCTCACCGCCAGACTCAACGCCGCACTCGCCATCAATAACCAAAATCTGACACTCACCGGCAACAGCGCCTTTGCACGCGGCAGCAATTTGCTGCAGTGGACTTCCGGGCTTGGCAGTTTGAGCATTGCTTGCAGTGGTGCCAATTGTTCCGCAAGCGGATATGACGGCAGTGTTGCCGCGATTATCGCCGGAGCCGGTGGCAATTTTATGGGTGGGCAATACCGCATCAACCCAACCCGCACATCCGGTGGTTTCCTGGCCGACTTGATCAATGGTCAATTTGTTTTGCAAACCACCGCCACGCCGGCGGTTGGCTCGACACTTTCCGATCCGCAACTGCAGGTATTGATGCGCGCGGCCAATCCACTGCCCACTGGTGGCTATGAAGGGTTATTTCCACAAGGCGGAACGGCCATTTTAAATGCCGCAGGCCAATTCATCGGTGCCACCAATGGCAATTTTTCTGCCTTCGTTTCAGGCGGTGGCGTGCCGGGGATTACTCCAGCCGGTTATACCCCGCTCACCATAACCAACGCCAGCTACGAATTTTTAGGTGGGCAACATCAGGATGCATTTCGGACCAGTGACGGCAGTGTGATCCTCGGCCGTTGGCAAGGTGGCACCTTCGAAGTTCGCGACCCTAGCCAGCCCAATGCCGCGGCAACGATCTATAACCTCGGCCCACGCAGCGCGGCTTACGGATTGATTCAGGCGACCAGCACCAGCGTGTTGGGCACTTTTACCGGCTCGACCACATATTCACTCATTGGTTCCACCCGGCCCACTGACGGTGCCGGCAATGTGGGCACATTGAATAGTTGGACCGTAGGGGTCAATTTCAACACTCTGACCGCAACGTTGAACGGCTCGCTCAGCATCAACAATCAGAACCTGACGGTGACGGGTCGAGCCGTTCCCTTTCAGACAGGCAGTTTTAACGGTGGATGGGTGGCATTAGATCCAAATAATCCGAATGCTGTCGCCGGTTCCACGATGTCCATCGCCTGCGCTGGCTCGAACTGCAGCAGTCGAGGTTATGTCGGTGTCACCAATACATCCATTGCCGGTGCCAACGGCCAGTTTGCCGCCGGACAATTCCGTATTGGGACGGCCGGTATTCCGGGTGGTGGTGGCGCCATGCCCGATCACATATCCGCATTTTATGCGCTGCAAGCAGCCAATGCGCCCACGGTTGGCAATGTCCTGCCACAAACCGGTACGGCGGCCTTGTCCTTTGGCACCCTAACGAATGCGGCGTTTGGCATCCATCCTGGCGGCGGCCAATGGGGC
>JAYTBF010000051.1:0-2249 GCA_043737175.1 Burkholderiales bacterium | reverse complement strand
ATTCCCCGGTGACCGGCCGTTGGGCTCGGTGGATTTTCAGGTGTGGGCAAAATTTCGTGATGCCCTGGAGACGCTGGCGGCATTACAAAGTGTCCAGCCACGCATGCGTGCCGACGAGGCGCTCGCGCAGCTCAGGCGCATTGTTGCCGATGCCGTTTTTCAGCCCGAGTCGGCAAATGAAACCGAGGCGCCGATTCAAGTGTTGGGTATTTTGGAATCGGCCGGACAGGCGTTGCATGGTTTTGACGCGATGTGGGTAACCGGATTAAGTGACGATGCCTGGCCGTTGGCGGCGCGTCCCAATCCGTTTATTCCGGTCAGTTTGCAGCGGCGGGCGGGTGTGATTGAGGCCTCGGCGGCGGCGTCGCTGGCACTCGATCAACGTATAACCGATGGCTGGTTGCAAAGTGCGGCAACGATTATTTTTAGTCACGCCTGTTTTGAAGGCGGCAATAGTAGTGGCGACCAGCCGCGGGCGGCCAGCGCCTTGATCAAAAATTTTCCGCTGGTTTCATCGTTGTCGCCGGTCGCGGCTGAAAATAATTCAGCGAACTATGCCGAAGCATTGGTCGCGTCGGTAAATCAACAAACACTCGAATTCATTCCGGACGAATCATTGTCACCATTGCCGGCACCGACAACCGTGGCGGGTGGCGCGACCATCATGCGGGATCAGGCGGCCTGTCCGTTTCGCGCGTTTGCCCGTCATCGTCTGGGCGCGGCGACCTTGGCAACACCACAAACCGGGCTCGACGCGGCGGATCGCGGCACCTTGTTGCATCAGGTGATGGCGCTAACCTGGGGCCGACTCAAGAGACAGGACGCGTTGCTGGTCATGCCCCAAGAATCTTTGGATTTGTTGGTGGCCGAGTGTGTGCAACATACCCTTGCCGACGCCCATGCCAATGGCGAATCATCGTTGGTGGGCAGGTTTGCGGAAATTGAAAACACGCGGCTACGTCGCGTGGTGATGAATTGGCTCGATCTTGAACGTGCCCGGCCGCCGTTTGTGGTGGTGGCGTGTGAACAAAATCGGCAGGTTGAAATCGGCGGATTAAACATGCGGCTGCGGTTGGATCGGCTCGATCGCCTCGGCAAGGATGGCAGTGGCAATGGTAATAGCGGTGGTCAGAATCGTGACGCGGTCATTGATTACAAAACCGGACCTTCGCAAGTGAAGAGCTGGCTGGGTGACCGACCTGACGAACCACAATTGCCGTTGTACTTTCACACGGCGGAGAATCCGGTGTCGGCGGTGGCGTTTGCCCGTCTCAAACGCGGCAAGACGTTTGGTTTTGAAGGGCTGTCGGCGGAGGAAGTGGATATTCCAGGTGTAAGTCCCGTCGCGCAAAAACGCGGCATGGATAAATTCGGCATCGACTCGTGGCAAACGCTCACCAAACAATGGCAAGTCGCCTTGGAAAATTTGGCCAACGAATTCACCCGTGGTGTGGCGCGGGTCGATCCAAAACATGGCGCGCCAACCTGTCAACAATGTGATTTACAAAGTGTCTGCCGGATCGCAGAAATCAACGCCGCGCAGATGCGAATCAGCGACGATGAAAATGGTGACGATGGTATCGAAGTTGGTGGCGGTGGAAGAGAAAGCGATGAATAGCGCCACCGATCACACATCCCATCAAAGAACGATAACAAATGTGGTTGATCAGCCCGAGCGCGCACGTGCCTTGGATATTTCACAATCGTTTATCGTTCGTGCCCCGGCGGGTTCCGGAAAAACACGTTTGTTGATTCAACGTTACCTGGCTTTGCTGGCAACAGTCGATGAGCCGGAAGAAGTCATTGCCATTACCTTCACCCGCAAAGCCGCCGCCGAAATGCGCGCGCGGGTGATGGCGGCACTGGTTTCGGTAACACTTGACCCGGCGACGGCGGACAAAAACAGTGACGACGAAACACTAGCACTGGCCACACGGGTGTTGGTGCGCGACGCCGAACGCGGCTGGCAAATATTGGCGAGCGCTTCGCGATTGCGGATTCAAACCATCGACGCCATGAACACCGCGCTCACCCGGCAAATGCCAATGTTGTCGCGTTTTGGTGCCCAGCCGGAAAGTGTCGATGACGCCACACCGCTTTACCATCGTGCCGCGCACAATTTGCTAGCGCAAATCAATGATGGTGATGCCGTTGCGGATGATGTCGCCATATTGCTTTGGCACCTCGACAATAATTTAATGGTGGTCGAAAAGTTGTTTGCCGATATGTTGCGATCGCGTGACCATTGG
>JAYTBF010000050.1:0-12975 GCA_043737175.1 Burkholderiales bacterium | reverse complement strand
GTTGAGCGATACAAATCTATTCCGCCAATGACAATATTTGCTGAATTTGTGGGATCAACCCAGATTGTGTTGTCGTAATGACCTTGATCTCTAAGGTGTTTGGGCGATGACATAAATACCCACGTTTGGCCACCGTCTTCAGATTTGTAGACCTCACCACGTGAACCGGTTGTTTGGTCGGTGTTGTCGACCGAGGCAAATACCAGATTGGGTGTTGATGTTGACCAGGCAAATTCCGACCTGGCGCTGGTGCCGCGCAATACATTGGTAAAAAACTTTGGTGCATCAGCCCAAGTGCTACCGGCATCGGTTGAGTAAAAGGCAAAACCGCCGTTACCGGAGGCAACAACCCGGTCCGGGTTATTTGGATCAAATTGAAGATCCAAGGTTGCGCCGACACGTGTACGGGTCCATGTCTGTCCGCCGTTAGTCGAGCGGTAAATGCCGCCGCCAGTTGCCGCTAGCACTATATTCGGGTCGGTACGATGAACACCAATGCGATTGGTGTAGGTCCAAGCAGAATCGATATCGGTTGAGGTTGCTGCCAGCACGTTCCATGTCAATCCGCCGTCGGAACTCTTGAAGACACCAATGCCCGGCAAACCTTGGGAATACTCACCGGTCCCGGCATAAACGTTATTGGGATTGACCGGGTCAATGGCCATCGACCCAATTACCAGATTGCTGCTGAAGTCTGCAACCGGTGTGATGGTCTGGCCGGCATTGCTGGTCAGCCAAATGCCGCCGGTGGCGGCGCCAATAAAAAATCGATTGCTGTTGCGGGGGTCGAACACGATCGCCCGGATTCGCCCGCCGACATTGCCGGGGCCTAAGTGAGTCCAAGCATCCTGGCGAATACCAGCAGCTTTTGTCATGCCGTTGGCATTGTCTAGCCCCATGGCTCGCCGCTTGGTGTCTGCGAGCAGTCTCTGCGTTGATGTTGGCTGATTACCGTTGTCATCAGCGTCCCACCCAAGCAAATACTCTTTTTTTGCTGGACGCAGGCTCTTTCGGTTCGGATCCTTGAGCGTGTTGCGATGCGCCAGCATCACGTTGTTGCGTTCATCCCAAGACATGGCGCACACGCCCGCGTTGTCAGTTTTGCCGAACTTGCGAAGCGTCGCCAGCATCAAGTCATTCATATCGAGCGACTTCGCCACGTCCGTGTCGGGCAACGTACCCAGCTTGGCGCAATCGGCGGGCGCGGAGGCGGAGAGCGGCGCCACATTTTCGATTGGTCGTGTGACCAATTGGGTGCAGCCGGCAAGCGTCATAACGCCGAGCGTGAGCAACGACAAACGAAGGGAGGTTTTATTCATGTGGAACCCGGCAAAAAGAGTACGCCTATTTTAGCGCGCCCTTATTAACGTTTGCAGTTGATTTTGGCGTCAAAAAGGGCGGATTAGCTGACTTTTTACGGACCGACAACACGATTGGATGTCGCCGGATAGATGCAAATCGGCACAAATGGCGAAAAGCATAACGACATCCGATCTGCCGGCAAACCACGGCGCGTTTAGAGCAATACGCGTTCAATGCCGCCGTTGTTGGCCTTGTCGACAAATTCCCGCATCCAGTTGGGGCCAAGAACATGTTTGGCGATTTCCACCACAATGTAATCGGCCTCGGTGCCGCTGTCGTTATCAAAACGTGACAGCCCTTGCAGGCACGACGGGCACGAGGTGAGCACTTTGACCTGACCCTTGAACCCATCAGTTCGCAGTTTTTCCGCGCCCTTTTTCATTTCTTCTTCTTTGCGAAAACGCACCTGGGTCGAGATGTCCGCACGGGTGGCGGCCAGCGTGCCGGATTCGCCGCAGCAGCGGGTGTTTTCATCGACCGCATTGTCACCCATCAGCGCACTGACTACTTTCATTGGCTGATAGGTTTTCATCGGGCTGTGGCAGGGGTCGTGATACATATAACGCACACCGGTCACACCCTCGAGACGGATTTGTTTTTCGAGCAAAAATTCGTGAATGTCGAGCAGACGGCAACCGGGGAAAATTTTCTCAAATTCGTATTTTTGTAATTGGTCCCTACAGGTGCCACACGACACCACCACGGTTTTGATATCGAGGTAATTTAAGGTGTTGGCGAGGCGATGAAACAACACGCGGTTATCGGTGATGATTTCCTGACCCTTGTCGGCGTTGCCGGAAGCCGTCTGCGGATAACCACAACACAAATAACCGGGCGGCAACACGGTTTGAACCCCGACGTGATACAGCATCGCCTGCGTGGCAAGACCCACCTGACCAAACAGACGCTCGGAGCCACAACCCGGAAAATAAAACACTGCTTCGGTGTCCGCGGTCGTTTTGGCGGCGTCACGAATCACCGGAATAGTTTTGTTATCTTCAATATCCAATAGTGCGCGCGCGGTTTTTTTCGGCAATCCACCCGGCATGGGTTTGTTGATGAAATGAATCACCTGCGCCTTGATGGTTGGTTTGCCAACCGTGGCGGGTGGGCGTTTGGTTTGACGTTGCGGCAGCATAAATTTTTTGGCGAAACTGTGCGCGATCCGTTGCAACTTGAATCCCCAGTCAATCATCAATGTCTTGGTCAACTTGATGGTGGCCGGGTCCGTGGCATTGAGAAAAAACATCGCCGCACTCGTGCCGGGATTAAATTTTTGCTTGCCCTCCTTGCGCAGCAGATTGCGCATCGCCACCGAGACATCACCAAAATCGATATCAACCGGGCACGGATTCAGACATTTATGACAAACGGTGCAATGGTCGGCGACATCGGAAAACTCGTCGAAGTGGCGCAACGAAATGCCGCGCCGCGTTTGTTCTTCGTATAAAAACGCCTCGATGAGCAATGAGGTGGCGAGAATTTTATTGCGCGGGCTGTACAAAAGATTGGCGCGCGGCACATGGGTGGCGCACACCGGTTTGCATTTTCCGCAACGCAGGCAGTCCTTGATCGAGTCCGCAATCGCGCCGATGTCGGATTGCTCCAGAATCAGCGACTCGGCACCCAGCAATCCAAACGAAGGCGTGTAGGCGCGAGATAAATCACTGCCGGGCAAAAGTTTGCCCGCGTTAAAACGGCCATGCGGATCGACAGTGTTTTTGTAATCCAAAAACGGTTGCCGTTCGGCGTCGGTTAAAAATTCAAACTTGGTGATGCCGATGCCGTGTTCACCGGAAATGACGCCATTCAGATCGCGGGCAAACGCCATGATGCGCGCCACCACCTGTTTGGCGTCTTGCATCATGCCGTAGTCGTCGGAGTTGACGGGAATGTTGGTATGCACATTGCCGTCACCGGCATGCATATGCAGCGCCACAAACACGCGCGAATGCAAAACTTCCTTGTGAATGCCGTCAAAGCGTTTGTTGACGCCGACAAAATTTCGTCCACTGAACATTTCCGCCAGAGGCGCGCGCAATTCCTTCTTCCACGAGGCGCGCAATGAATAATTTTGTAATGCCTGAAATATCGTGGTGATATTGGCGACGCTCAAATCGGTGCTGGTGGTGACGTCTTTGATCGGCAGTTTAGAGACCGGCGCATCCAAATTGTCCAGATAGAACTGCCAGCGCGCCCGCACGTCCGCCAGCAACTGTCTGGCGTCTTCAACCCGCGTTCCAACCAGTTCGGCATGGGAAATATTTTCATCTTCCAAATCAAGCGCTAATTTGGCGGAAAAAAATTGTGCCAGACGATCGATCAGGCGAATTTTGTTTTTGAGCGAGAGCTCGATATTGATGCGCTCAATGCCCTCTGAATAGTCGCCGATTCTGTCGAGTGGAATCACCACGTCTTCGTTGATCTTGAAGGCGTTGGTATGTTTGGCGATGGCTGCGGTGCGGGCGCGATCCAGCCAGAATTTTTTGCGGGTTTCCGCGCCAACGGCAATAAAACCTTCACCATGGCGGGCGTTGGCCAAACGCACCACTTGGCTGGCGGCTTCCATCAGTGCGTTTTCATCGTCCGAGACGATGTCGCCGATCAATACCATTTTGGGGCGTTGATTACGCCGTGATTTGGTCGCGTAGCCGACCGCCTTTAAATAACGTTCATCGAGATGCTCGAGGCCGGCCAACACTGCCTGCGGGTGGCCGTCGATGTAATCCTTGATTTCAACAATGGACGGCACCGCCTCTTTGACCTGGCCAAAAAACTCCAGACAAATGGTGCGGATGTGTTTGGGCATACGATGCAAAATGAAGCGTGCCGAGGTGATGATGCCGTCGCAGCCTTCTTTTTGAATGCCCGGCAGCCCCGCCAAAAATTTGTCGGTGACGTCCTTACCCAGTCCCGCTTTACGAAAGTCCGCACCGGGAATGGTGAGGATTTTTTCCGCTTTGGTGCGTTTGCCCGATTCATCCAACGTGGTGACGCGAAACCGTGCCACCGGCGCATCGTGAATTTTGCCCAGATTGTGATCGAGCCGTTCGATGTTCATCCGTAAGCCGTCCGGGGTGACCATGCGCCACGAGGCCAAATTATCGAGCGCGGTCCCCCACAACACGGCTTTTTTGCCACCGGCGTTCATGGCAATATTGCCACCCACACACGACGCGTCGGCCGAGGTCGGGTCACACGCCCATACCAAGCCGGCGGCTTCCGCGGCTTCCATCGCGCGTTTGGTTACCACCCCGGCCTCACAACGAATGGTGGCGACCTTGCCGGTTGCCCCCGGCAAATCTAAATATTCCACCACGCCCAGTGCGTCGAGTTTTTCAGTATTGATGACAGCCGACAGTTTGGTTAAGGGGATGGCCCCGCCCGTATAGCCGGTGCCGCCGCCGCGCGGAATGATGGTCAGTTTGAGCTCAATCAAGGCGCGCACCAGTGGCGCGATTTCCTCTTCCGTTTCCGGGTACACCACCACAAACGGGTATTCAACCCGCCAGTCGGTGGCGTCGGTCACGTGTGACACCCGCGCCAGACCATCAAAGGCGATATTGTCGCGATGGGTCACTTTCGCCAATCGTTTGGCGACCTTTTTCCGCAAGTCCCAGGTGGCGCGAAATTCTTGTTCAAAACGATCCACCGCTGCATGGGCGCGGCCGAGCAACAACTCGACCTGATCTGCCTTCAGTTTGTTTTCCACGTCGGCTTCGGCAAGCTGCACACTTTGCACATCTTTATCGCGGTCGCGGCGCAATTCAATTTCGTGCAAGCGATGGCGCATGGCCTCGATCAACATGGCGCGGCGTTTGGGGTTGTCGAGCAGGTCGTCCTGTAAATAAGGATTACGCTCCACCACCCAAATGTCTCCCAGCACTTCATACAACATACGCGCGCTGCGACCGGTTTTGCGCAGGTCGCGCAATTGATTAAGAATGTCCCAGGCGTCGGCACCGAGCAGGCGGATGACAATTTCGCGATCAGAAAACGATGTGTAGTTGTAAGGAATTTCGCGTAATCGCGGCGCATGGATCTCGCCGCCATTAAAAAGGGCGGCGGTGGTGACGGGCGGGGAGATCATGGGCGCGGCAAGGACGGTGGACATGGGAGTGGTTTGCCTAACAATCATTCAGGAAACATTATTCGTTTTTGATTCTACCGCAGTGCAGCATTGCCGCTTGCCGGAGTCATTAATTGAAGCTCGCGTGCTAACATTTGGCATCGTTGAAATTGTTGAAATCGGTCGAAATAAGGACGTGATCAGTCGATAAAATTGAAATGTTGGCTGTGGGCGCATAGTTTCAGCAGTTTTAGTTTGGAAATGCCCGCCAATAAACAAGTTTCTCGTCCGCGTTCGTCCGCGCCCGCCGCTGTTAACTTCTTGAATTCATTGTGACCACTTTGCTTCGTATCCGCATCGCCTCCCGTGAAAGCCCGCTCGCCATGGCGCAGACCGAATGGGTTGCGGCGCAATTGCGCATATTCCACCCTGGCATTGATGTCGAAATTATCGGCATGACCACCAAGGGTGACCAAATCCTCGACAAACCGCTGGCGCAAATTGGTGGCAAGGGGCTGTTTATCAAAGAGCTGGAAGTCGCCATGAGTGAGGGACGTGCCGACATTGCCGTGCATTCGATGAAGGATGTGCCGATGGTGATGCCCGCAGGCTTCGCCCTCGCGACAGTAGGCCAGCGTGAGGATGTGCGCGATGCATTTGTGTCCAATCAACACCGATCGTTGGATGAATTGCCACCCGGATCAAAAGTCGGTACCTCCAGTCTTCGGCGCGAAAGTCAGATCCGGCATTTTCATCCGCACCTGAACATATTGCCGTTGCGTGGCAATGTGAACACCCGGCTCAAAAAATTAGACGATGGCGAATTTGACGCCATTATTTTGGCGGCGGCCGGGCTCAAGCGCCTTGGTTTTGGCGCGCGCATTCGTGCCAGCCTCGATCCCACCCGGCATATTCCGGCGGTGGCACAGGGTGCGCTGGGCATTGAATATCGTCTGGGTGAAGACGATATTGAGCGGCTCGTCAAACCATTTTGTACAGTTGCGACCGACGCCACGGTGGCGGCGGAACGCGCCTTTGGCAGACGCCTGTCGGCCAGTTGTGATGTGCCGCTGGGTGCATCCGCCACACTGAATGTGGACGGTAATGAGTTGACCATAAGCGGATTTGTGGCCACGCCGGATGGTTTAACCCGCCTGGCCAAAACGATGGTCGGTTCGATTCATCAGGCTGACGCACTTGGCGTTGCGCTGGCCGAGGCGCTGTGTGTGGACGGGGCAGATCGCATCTTGGCGGATTTGGCCGCTGCGGCACATCGAACCGGTGCGCCGCTGTCTATCGATAACAGGCGTGAGTAAATCCCCACGACTCACCGGTATCAAAATGGTGGTGACCCGGCCGGAGCCGGCGGCATCAAAAACAGTTCGTGCCTTGACTGCCGAGGGGGCTGAAGCCATCGCCATCCCACTGCTGGAAATAACCGGCCTGCCGATCAAAAAAATAGTGGAGACCTATCAACCGCTGCTCAACAATATTGACGAGCCAACCAAGGTTATTTTTATCAGCGCGCATGCCGTGCAATTTGGTATTCCAGTGCTTAAAAAGCTCAAAAAGTTCTACCCACTGGCGCGGTTTATTGCAATTGGTGCGGCCACCGCCGGAAAACTTGAAGCGCAAGGGGTGCAAAGTGTGTTTGTGCCGGCTTTGGGGGAAGACAGTGAGGCGTTACTGGCGGCGCCGATGTTGCAAAAAATACGCGGCCAGACCATTGTGATTGTAAAAGGCGAGAGTGATGCCGGTGGCCGCACCTATTTGGCCGAATCGCTGTCGGCGCGCGGGGCCATGGTGGTCGGCCTGGTTTGTTACCGCCGATCAATGATCGACTTGCCCATCAAGGCGCGTAATGCGTTGAAATGGGCGATTGCCCATAGCACCCACGTCTTGGCCGGCAGTGTGGAGACGCTCGATGCGTTCGACCTGAACGGGGGCAAAATTTTAATGTCGCGTATTCCGCATCTGTTAGTACCACACCAACGTATTGCCAAAGTGGCAAAAGCGCGCGGCGCAAAACAAATATCAATCGTGTCGCTTGATGACAACAATTTGGTGGAAACGCTGGCGAACCAGCCAATTAATTTGTATTCTGCACCTCACACTAGGTGAGGTCGAATTTTTCTATGGCAAATGATATGCACAGCAATGATCAACCTGATTTATCAAAGACAACCAGCCAAAAGTCAGGGTCGGGATTTTCTTTGGCGGCCGTCGCCGCGATTGCATTGGCACTGTTTGCGGGCGTATTTAGCCTTGCGGTGTGGTGGGAGAGCCGCGGCGTTCGCAACGAGCTGACACAAACACTCGGCGCAAAAATTTCCGAATTGGACAAACAGGGACGTGAGACCTTGTCGCGCAGTGAGGCGTTGGTACGTGATACGCGTGACTTACAGAACCGCATGGCACAAATGGAAGCCAAACTGGGGGAATATCAAAACCAGCGGGTGGCCATCGAAGAAATGACCCGCGATCTGGCGCGCGCGCCAGAAGATTGGCTGTTGGCGGAAATTGAGCAAACTCTTAATATTGCCAGCCGTGAGTTGACGCTGGCCGGCAACGTTCGCGCCGCGATCAGCGCCTTGCAATCGGCCGACCAACGATTGGCGCGTGCCGACAAGTTACAGGCGACACCATTGCGGCGGGCCGTCAGCCAGGATTTGGAGCGCCTCAAAGCCACCCCGGCGGTCGATACCCAGGGCATTACCGTCAAACTCGACAATCTGATGTTGCAAAGTGTCAGCCTGCCGATGGCCGTGCCCGGTCTTGTTGCCACAACCATGGGCAAAGACCAGGATGCGGCAAAGGCAGGCACAACAGACACATCAATGTTCAAAAAAGCCTGGTCAGATTTTTTAGGTGCGATGAAAGAATTGGTCAGAATCCGCGAAATCGAGCCGGCCGAGGCCGCGCTTATTACGCCGCAGCAGGCAATGTTTGTGCGGGAAAATTTACGGCTGCGATTGTTGTCGGCGCGTATGTCGTTATTGGCGCGCGACGAGGTGAATTTTAAAGAGGATCTCAAGGCTGCCCGTGAATTGATTCAAAAATACTTTGACGGTAAAGCCAAGGTCAATCAAAACGCCGTCATCACGCTCAAACAAATGGCGGAAAACTCTTTATCCATCACCACTCCGGACATTGTGCAAAGTCTGAACGCCATCCGTGCCGCGCGTGAAATCCGCAATACACGCGAACGATCTGCGCGTTGATGGGCAGACCATGACGCTGATGAGTCGAATTAAATTATGACAAGCAAACCTATTCGGTGGGTCCTTTGGGTGTTTGTGATGGCTGCCGCAGCCGTGTTGCTGGCGTTGGCCGGCCGGTATGGCTCGGGTTATGCCGTGTTTGTGGTGCCGCCGTGGCGGATCGAGTTGTCGATGATGATGTTCAGCTTGATCTTGATGGTATCTGCACTCACGCTTTATGCAATGGTGCGCCTGTCGATTCGTGCCTATCAATTGCCACGTGATTTACGCGAGCGCAAGGTCGCAAATGAACGGCAGAAAGTGACGCAGGATTTACACAACGGCATGAAATCGTTATTCGGCGGACGTTTTGACGACGCCGAAAAATTGGCGCGACGGGCAATGCTGGCCAAGGCGGGTGCAAATCAAGTGGATGAAGATGTTCATAACCTTGCCGCTGCGTTGGCGGCATGGGCGGCGCACGAAGGCGGAAATTTGCCCGCGGCGTTGCCTTATTTGGAAAAAATTACCGGCCACAAGGCGGCCAATATGCGTGACGCTTCTAAAGCCTATATGTTGTTAGCCGAAGGCCGTGCCACCGAGGCGCTGCCGGTGTTGCAAGCATTGGCTGCCAATGATCCGGGTAATGTCGGCGCGTTAAAAATGAAAGTAGAAGCGGAAATCGCCGCGCAACAGTGGGACGCGGTGTTGCTGACACTCGGGCCACTCAAACGCACCGGGCTGTTGCCCCAGCACGCGGTCGATGAAATCCGCTTAAATGCTGAAATCGAGTTGATAAAATCCCGCCCGGCGGAGCGTGACGTGCTGGTGGAAGCGTGGCGCAAACTGGATAACCACACCCGTTATCAACCACGTTTGGTTGATGCCTTGGCGAATCGATTGATGACTGTCGGCTTGGGCAAAGACGCGGCAAAAATGATTGAAGAAACCATAGACCGCAGTGATTTGGCGCAGTGGGACGATGCGCTGGCATTGCTGGTACTTTGTTATGCGCATGCCGATTCGGGTTCGACGACCGCACAAATTGAATGTGCCGAAAGCTGGCTCAAGAAACATCCGCGCGAGGCGTCTTTGCTGGCGGCGCTCGGAACGCTTTGCATGCGCCAGGGTTTATGGGGGAAAGCGCAAAGTTACCTGGAAGCCAGTGTGGCCATGCAACCAACGTTAGAAGCACACATGACGCTTGCCAGGCTTATGGAACAGGTCGGCAAACCGCAGGACGCCATGCGTCACATCCGGCGTAGCGCCGAGCTGGCAAAGGACTCTGCCGGACCATAATGGTCGGTTGCGCCGATAAGGGCGTAAAAATTTACCCCCATATCGGCTAGAAACATCCGTTTGGCAGGCGCCAACTCAGGCCGGTTGGCAATTTTATAAAATTGCGACATGTGTACCAACTGTTTCATTTCAACTCATTCCATGGCCAATTTCCTGCCCATCAACGCTTTGCCGCAGTCTGTTTTTTGGGTCAACTGTTGCGCCATCAAGGCCATGAACGGCTGTTTGTGAACGCTCCGGATCAAAATATGCATTCTTCAATTGGCGCGTTGCAGCGGTACGAAGTTCTGCACACCGCACCAGAGGCGGCATTTGATGATATTGCCAGGCGAGCGGCAGAGGTTTTCGGCGCTGCGTTTGCCGGCGTTTCGTTTTTTGAACCGATTGAAAATTCGGATGCGGCGTCCGGGCGGCAGACTGCTGAAATATTGCACTGGAAAGAATGGTTCAAGAGTGCGGCGGGACTGCCGCAACAATCATTGCCGCGTTGTGAATCATTTTTCACTCCTTTTGCGATCGGTGAATCGTCGCACCCGCTTGATGCCCGTGCGGCCCGCACTCTGGTGATTCATGATGCGCTTGCCGACAAACGCCTGCGTGATCATTCTTGGGTGGTGTCGGCACCCAATATTTGTTTTTATGCGGGTGCCGTCATTTTGTCGCGTGAACGACTGCCCATCGGAGTGTTGGCCGTGTTTGGTACTGCGGCAAGGGACAGCAAAGCGCGTGAAATGGAGGCGCTGATCAATCTGGCCGATTTGGTGACGGCGCGATTGGAGGCGCGTTCGGAAGCGCGCCGCGAACGACGTGAGGCGGGTGATCGGGACAAATCCCAAGGTGAAGTAAAAAACGGATCGGCGGCGTCAATGGCGCCGGCAGAGGAGCATCTTGCCAATTTGACCCGCGAATTCATGCAAATGGAGCAGTTGCTCGAGGATGAAATCGCCATCCGGCAGGCGGCCGAAATCCGTTTGCGCCATGAAAAGGAATTCTCGGATGCCGCCATTGCCAGTTTGCCGGGGGCATTTTTTATGTTTGATCGCAACGGTCATATGGTCCGTTGGAATCAGAATTTCCAGATGAATACCGGTTACGATCACGCTGAAATTGGCCACTTGCGGGCGGTTGATTTTATTGCGCCCCATGACCGTGCCGTGGTCGCCGATGCCATCCGTGGCGTGATTGAGCGGGGCGACGAAATTACCCTCGAAGCTGACATGTTGTCGAAAGATGGCAATGAGGCGCCCTATATTTTTTACGGTCGTTTACTCGACATTGGTGGCGAGCGTTATTGCCTCGGAGTGGGCCGCGATATTACCGAACGTCGTCGCACCGAGCGGGTGATCAATGACGCCAAAGAGCGCCTCGATTTAGCATTGGCCGGCTCCAATCTGGCACTTTGGGACTGGGACTTGGCGGCCAACGAAGTTTATTTCAGCGAGGGTTGGGCGGGTGTGATCGGTATCCAACTCGAAGGCATGATGGGAACCCGTTTTCGTGGCGAGCAAGTGGTTGGTTTTTGCCTTTCGGAGGATCAGTCTAAATTTGCAGCGGCATTGACGGCGGCCGTGCGTGGCATCAGTGACGAGTTTACGTGCGACTATCGTGTGCCCGGATTGGAGAACGAATGGATCTGGCTACACTCTTCAGGCAAGGTGACAGAGCGTGATGTAAACGGGCATGTGCGGCGTATGACCGGCACCACTTCCAATATCACTTCGCGCAAAACGGCGGAGGAACGCGTTGAATTTTTGGCCACCCGCGACGTATTGACCGGACTGCCAAATCGGATGTTACTGCACGATCGGCTGGAGCTTGGGCTCGCGAATGCCGCACGCAAAGCGTCAAAACTGGCGTTTATGTTTATCGACCTGGATCGATTCAAGAGTATTAACGACACACTCGGCCACGACGTCGGTGACGAATTGTTGAAACGTGTGGCCGGACGATTGTCCGCCTGTGTACGTGCCAGTGATACGGTGGCACGTCTGGGCGGGGACGAGTTCGCCATTATTCTTGAAAATCTACCGACCGACGGCCAAGAGGCGCAGAGTGTTGCCGAAAAAATGATTGCGTCACTGGCGGCGCCGATGCAAATTGGCGAAAACCAACTCAATACCTCGTGTTCACTTGGCATCAGCGTTTACCCCACCGACGGGGAGGATTCACAAACACTGATGAAACACGCCGACGTCGCCATGTATGACGCCAAAGCCAAGGGTCGCAACAATTACCAATTTTTCTCGCAGGCGATGAACGCCAAAGCGCAGGAACGTTTGTCGATTGAAAATTTTTTAAGGCTGGCGTTGCGTCGCAACGAGTTAATGTTGGTTTATCAGCCGCGGGTCGGCTTTTCGACCGGTGAAATCACCGGGGTCGAGGCCTTGTTACGTTGGCAGCATCCCAAGCTGGGTTTGATGGTGCCGGATCAATTTATCAGTGTCGCCGAAGACTCGGGCTTGATTGTGCCGATTGGCGAGTGGGTGCTGGAAGAAGCATTCCGGCAGGTGGCGGTATGGCAAAAAAAATCCGGCCGAAATTTTGCCGTTGCTGTTAATTTATCCGCTGGCCAGATGTTCGATGCCAAGCGCTTGGTCACCTGCATCGAGGGTGCACTTAAAAAATCCGGACTTGATGCGCACGACGTGGTTTTGGAGTTGACGGAAAGTATGTTGTTGAAAAATACCGAAGACGCCGGCAATATGCTGAAACAATTGGGCGCAATGGGAATTGGCATTGCCGTCGATAACTTTGGAACTGGATTTTCATCCCTCTCGTACTTAAAACAATTGCCGATTGATTCCATCAAAGTGGATTCCAGTTTTGTGCGTGACATCGGCCTTGCAAAAAATGACGATGCGATAATTCGCGCCATTATTGCCATGACCCATTCACTCAAATTAAACGTGGTTGCGGAGGGTGTCGAGCGTGAGGAGCAGTATCGGGTGTTGCGTGATTTGGAGTGTGATGAATTCCAGGGATTTTATTTTTCCAAGCCGCTGCCTCCAGAGGAGTTTGAGGCGCAATTTCTGGATGGGGTTTGAA
>JAYTBF010000049.1:0-12980 GCA_043737175.1 Burkholderiales bacterium | reverse complement strand
CGATATTCGCGCAATCAGCCCATGCGATTGGTTTTGTTGATGTGATCAGCGTCGACAAGGTTCCGGCCTTCGAGCGTTATCAAGATCAAAATGTAGCGTCACTCACCGTCGCCGCATTGCTTGTTGCGCTGAACGACCCACCACTGACGATTCATCCAAGCAAAGAGATTATTTTCGGCAGCAAACGAATGCCACTTGGCCCACTCAGCCAGATAAGCTTGACCGCAACAGCACTGGATGACCAACTCGACGTCAACAAAATGAGTGCATTATCGTTAATAGATATTGTTGACGGCAGATTCAACCGTGACCTGGTTAACCAAAAAGTCATCGTGATCGGTTATAACGGTAACAAGAGTCCACTGGTCAAAACACCCTTCGGGCAAATGAAAGTACACCACGTATTCTGGCTGGGGCTGATTGATTGCTGGCGCCAACTGCAGACTAATTCGCAATCAAAATAGCCGGCGTCGAATACAGACGCCGCGCCATTTAAGGAGAACAGTCATGTCACACCATTTGTCACCCAATTCCGCATCTTCCCAACACACCTCAGGTCGGCTGATTATTATTTCTGCGTTTTTTGCTGCCCTGTTTATTCCGAATATATCGTTTGCGCAAACCCCATCTGGCCGCGTGGTCCAGACCGGCACCATCACCGGCATCGGCAGCAACCTTTGTGTTAACGGTTCGCGTGTTGCCATGGGTGATGGCTTCAATGTGGAATTGGGGCAATGTCGAAACGGGTCGGCGGCGTGGGATGTAATCGACCTGGGTGGGGGTGAATTTGCAATTTTGAACCGCGCCAGCAGACGGGTAATGGATGTCGCCGGCGGCTCATTTGACGACGGCGCCAATGTGCAGCAATACGTTTGGAACAACACTGCGGCACAACGATGGCGCATTGAATCCATTGCCAACATCACCAATGGTGCGGTTCAAATCGTCAATCAGCGCAGTGGCAAATGTCTGGATATCAACGAACGCAGCACGGTCGCCGGTGCGAATATTCACCAGTGGCAATGCCATGGCAAAGAAAATCAGCAATGGCGGTTTACGCGCACCAGTGGCGCAGCGTCCCAAGGATCAGCGGGCGTTTTTAACCGTCCCGGCCCGGCGGCATTGCCGAACCAAAGCCCTTCAAATCTGCCCGGAGTCATCAGCGGCACCGCTGTCATTGGCGAGCGACCGGTGGCATCAAACAACAGCAATCGCCCCTCGTATGGCGGTAAACCATACAGCGACTCTGATCGAACGGTTCGTGATGTAAACGGAATTTTGCAAGGACGTCAATTGTATTCAGGCATGATTGTCAGCCGCGCCAGCGCCAAATGTATTGACGTTGAAGGCGCAAAACGCGAAGACGGTATCAACGTGCGCCAATGGACGTGTAACGGCACCAACGCACAGTTATGGGATTTTATGGATCTGGGGCGGGGTGAGATGTTGATCGTCGCACGCGCCAGCAACAAGGTTTTGGATGTGGTTGGCGCCAACCCACAAGATGGTGCCAATATTGCGCAATATGCGTGGAACGGCGGCAATCATCAGCGCTGGCGGTTGGAGCCGGCCGGCCGTGGTTATTTTAAATTGGTGAGTGTGGGCAGCAACAAGTGTGTTGACGTTGATAACGCCGGCCACCAAGATGGTGCCAATATTCATCAATGGTCATGCCATGGCAAGGAAAACCAGCAATGGCGAATCGAGGTGAGCGGCGCAGGAAGCAGCTGGACGAATTACCAGCCACAAGCAAATAGCCCGTCGTACCCGTCTAATTCGTCAAATCCGCAGCCCAATTCACGTTATTCGGACGCCCCGCCCGCCTATTTGGTTGGTACGTGGGACGGATTTAATCCCGTTTATCAAGGCAACGTTCGCCTGTCGATTTACTCGGACGGAACGGCGCAGGCGATCATTGACGACCACATCAGGTTGGACGGATATTTTCGTGGCAACCGTTTGTATCTAGGTGCCGAACGTTACGATATTCAGCAAGAACGCCGTGGATTTCGTACCCTGCAAATTGGGCAACCGAATAATGTGGTCAGTTATTCACGGGCGCGCTAATGCTTGGCTAGCCTGCTTGTTGAAATTCCCGAACCTAATTTTGTGTGTAACTGATGCAAGGCACTTCTCCCTTTGCAAAAGGGAGACTGAGAGGGATCTTATTTTGTTGGCCCAGTGCGTAGATACCGTCTTGCCAGTCAAGAATTTTTTAGCCCCAAAGTGGCATTGTACGGTTTGCCGGTATGGATAACACCGAAGCACAGATGCGCCAATTTGCGCATAGCCGCTCCCATTGCGGACATCTTTGATTTGCCGTTGGCCAGCAGACGTTTGTACATAGCGCTGATATGTGGATTGCACTTTGTTGCCACAACAGCAGGCATGTATAAGAGTTTGCGTAAATGGGCAGGGCCTGCTTTTGAGAGGTGCGGTCTGCCCTTAATGGATGAGCCTGATTGCCACTCCACCGGCACTAACCCCAAATAGGCAGCCAGTTGTTCCGCACGGGTAAAACGATGTGCCACTAACAAAGCGGTCATCTGCTCGGCGACCCGCTCACCAACGCCTGGGATCGTCTGTAGCAATGTGTATTTCTGCTTTAAGTCAGGGTCGCTATTGATGTGATCGTTGATCTCTCGTTGCAACGCCTTTGACTGATTGGTCAGAAAGACAATGCTCTCTTGCAACGACTTCATGACTAACGAAGGCGTTTGTGCGACATCAAGCGCTTGGTATTTCTCCAAACGGTTCTGCTCACGCTGCAGGTCTTCATTAATCGCGTTAGTAGTGCTTGCAGTGCCCGCGCCGACGGCGGCGGTGGCTGCCAGGCGGCTGGGTGCTCGGCAGCGCCATAACGTGCTAACAACGCCGCATCGGTGGTGTCAGTCTTGCTGCGTACACCGACAACGCCGTTGGCATAGCTGCGCGCCTTGGCTGGGTTGACGAGGGCGACAATGCAGCCTGCTTCATGTAGTGCTAAGGCAGCGCGTTCGTGATAGGTGCCGGTCGGCTCAATAATGACATGAACGTCTGTCAGGGTGATGTGTTGTGCACGGATCCATGCCTGTAGGGCTGCGAAACCTTCGGGGGTGTTTTGCACAACCTTGACTTTACGTTTCTGGGTTTGGGTATCAAGCAAGGCGCAATCGAGTTTGGCTTTGGCAACATCAATTCCAAGATAGTACATAACAGTACCCCTTTGTATCTGCGAGCTCCGTGTGCGTGGCCAACGTAATCCACATGCCTCATTTCCTTGTGCATACAGGGTTGATCCCTAGGCTACCGTCCATTATTAACTGTGTCACGTTGGGTGAGATGAAGGGCTTGATCTACGTCACAAGGTCATTGCCTTAAGGGTGGGCACAAGCTGGTCTTCATCTCGTGTAGCGGGAGCTAATCGCTACAATTGGTAAGATACAAGGGTGGGCAGGTTTCATCTGCCCACGAATTAACGACAACTCGTGGGCACGCCAAACACGGCTTTGCCCACCCTACGCGACTAAGAGAACTAGAAAGAACTAGAAATACGCTTCTTCCATCGCCAACACACTGGATGAACCGTTCACGACCGCTTCGGTGTATCCACTCGAAAACGGCAGGATATGATCGACAAAAAAACGCGCGGTGATTATTTTTGCCTTCAAAAAATCAGCATCACCTTCGCCTGCCGCCAATTGTTCGGCGGCGGCGATCGCCGAGCGCGCCAACATCCAGCCGCCGCAAACCGATCCAGCCAGCATTAGATAATGCACCGCGCCTGAATAAACCGCGCCCTGATCGTTTTTAAAGGTCATGGCGATCCATTCGGTCGCGCGCTTAAAGTCGGCGATGCTGGTTGCCATTTTTTTACCAATGGCTTGTACGTTTGCATCTGCAGACGCCGCCATTGTATTGACGGTCGCCTGCATCTCGACGATCAATGCCAATGCGGTTTGCCCTTCTTCGCGACCCACTTTGCGGCCAACCAAATCGTTGGCCTGAATACCGGTGGTACCTTCATAAATTGAGGAGATGCGTGAATCACGGTAATACTGCGCCGCACCGGTTTCTTCGATAAATCCCATGCCGCCGTGTACCTGCACACCAAGCGACGTCGCTTGAATGCCAATCTCGGTGGACCAGCCTTTGACAATCGGAATCATCAAATCGACCAGCGCCTGATTTTTTTGTTTGCTGGATTGATCGGTGGCGTTTTCGGCGACGTCCAGACACTTGGCGGTCCAATAAATGAGCGACCTGGCTGCCTCGGTATAAGCGCGCATGGTCAACAACATACGCTTGATGTCCGGGTGATAAACAATCGGCACTGATTTTGGTTTGTCGCCGAGAGTCGCCGGCACAGCGGTCGTTGGCCGCCCCTGCACGCGTTCACGCGCCCACACCAGCGCATGTTGGTAGGCGCGTTCGGAAATTGACACGCCTTCCAGCGCCACGCCGAGTCTGGCAGCGTTCATCATTACAAACATGTACTCAAGACCGCGGTTGATTTCGCCGACCGGATAACCGATCGCCCCGCCATTGTCTTCACCAAACAACATCACACAGGTTGGGCTGGCATGAATGCCAAGTTTGTGTTCAATCGATGCGCACTTGACGTCGTTACGACTACCCACACTGCCGTCGTCATTCACCATGAATTTAGGCACCAGGAACAGGGAAATTCCTTTTACACCTTCCGGTGCGCCCTCCACCCGCGCCAGCACCATGTGGATGATGTTGTCGGTGAAATCGTGTTCACCATAGGTGATAAAAATCTTTTGGCCGGAAATTTTATAAGAGCCGTCACCCACCGGGACCGCTTTGGTGCGAATCAGCGCAAGATCAGAACCGGCTTGTGGCTCGGTCAGATTCATGGTTCCGGTCCACTTGCCGGCAACCATATTCGGCAGAAATTTTTCCTTTAAGGCAGTGCTCGCATGCTGATCCATCGCCTCGACCGCACCGAGCGTTAACAGCGGGCACAATTTAAACGCCATGTTGGCACTGCCGAGCATTTCCGCAACCGGCGTGGCAACAACGTGTGGCAGACCCTGACCGCCAAATTCAACCGGTGCCTCCAATCCGCACCATCCGCCATCGACAAATTTCCAATAAGCATCTTTAAAGCCTTTTGGTGTCGTTACGACACCATTGGCAATTTTTGCGCCTTCCATGTCACCGGAACGATTAAGCGGTCCCAACACCTCACCGGCAAATTTCCCGGCTTCCTCAAAAATCGCATCGACCAAATCGGCACTCACCTCTTCACAGCCGGGCAATTTGCTGACCTCATCAAGCCCAACAACGTGTTTCAATACAAAGGCAATGTCTTTGAGTGGAGCGGTGTAGTTCGACATGTTGCTTCTTCCTTATTTGCAGCGATATGAGAATTAAAGAGCAGCGATATGAGAATTAAAGTGCGGCGAAAGGAGAATTAAAGAGCGGCGGTGAGTTCCGGAACGATGGTAAATAAATCCCCCACCAGACCGTAATCGGCAAATTGAAATATGGGCGCTTCCGGATCTTTGTTAATCGCCACAATCACCTTGCTGTCCTTCATGCCGGCCATATGTTGAATGGCACCGGAAATGCCAATCGCGATATAAAGTTCGGGCGCGACTATTTTGCCGGTTTGCCCGACTTGATAATCATTCGGCACAAAGCCGGCATCGACCGCCGCGCGTGATGCACCCAGGGCAGCGCCGAGTTTGTCGGCCAGCGGCTCCAATACCGCGCGGTATTTGTCGCCATCCGCCAGCCCGCGTCCACCGGACACAATGCGTTTGGCGGCAACCAATTCCGGGCGATCCGATTTGGTCAACTCCTGACCGGTGACCTTGGCCAGGCCACTGTCGGCGATCGCGTCGATCTTTTCAATGGCCGCATTACCACCGGTGGCAGACACCGCATCAAATCCAGTTGCACGAACAGTGATGACTTTGATTGCATCCGAAGATTGCACGGTTGCAAACGCGTTGCCCGCATAGATGGGACGAACAAAGGTGTCAGCGGACTCGACACCGACCACATCAGAAATCTGTGCCACGTCGAGTACTGCAGCCACCCGCGGGGCGGTATTTTTTCCGGATGCTGAAGCTGGAAACAAAATGTGCGAATAGTTTTTCGCCATTGCGCATACCAGTGGGGCAATATTTTCCGCCACCGGTTGGGCATAGTGCGCCGCATCGGCCACCCATACCTTAGTGACACCACTGATCGCCGCGGCCGCGGTGGCGGCTGCTGAACAATTATTTCCGGCAATCAGTACATGAATGTCACCGCCAATTTTTGCCGCGCAAGCGACCGCATTGGTCACGCCGGATTTGATCTGCTGGTGATCGTGATCTGCAATAATTAGGTTCGCCATTTCAAATCACCTTCGCTTCGTTTTTGAGTTTGTCCACCAACGCCGCCACATCAGCGACGATGACACCACCCTTGCGTTTCGGCGGCTCAACTACCTTTAATGTTTTCAGGCGCGGCGCCACATCAACACCAAGCGCTTCGGCTGTCATTACATCCAGCGGTTTTTTCTTGGCTTTCATGATGTTTGGTAAGGTCGCATAGCGTGGGGTGTTCAAACGCAAGTCAACCGTCACAATTGCCGGCAATTTGATCGCCACCGTCTCCAGGCCGCCGTCAATTTCGCGGGTGACACTTGCCTCGCCACCATTGATCACCACCTTTGATGCAAACGTGGCCTGTGACCAGCCCAACAATGCGGCTAGCATTTGTCCGGTTTGATTGGAGTCATCATCAATAGCTTGTTTGCCCAACAGAACCAATTGTGGCGCCTCTTTGTCGACCAGCGCCTTGAGCACCTTGGCCACACCAAGTGGTTGTACCTCGCTGCTGGCTTCCACCAAAATCGCCCGATCGGCACCCATGGCCAACGCGGTGCGTAACGTTTCCTGGCACTGGCTGACACCAATGGAAACCGCAACAATTTCAGTCGCCACACCGGCTTCTTTGAGTTTGAGCGCCTCTTCGACGGCAATTTCATCAAAGGGATTCATGGACATTTTGACGTTGGCAAGCTCAACTCCAGTTTGATCCGCTTTGACACGAAGCTTGACGTTGTAGTCGACCACACGTTTAACGGGGACAAGAATTTTCATCGGAATAGAATTTCTGGCTAAAAGTTGGACAAATGACGAACAAATTCAAACGAGTGTTTGAATTATAGAGGACAGAGCCGGGGAATCCCACACCACCGGAGGATCGGGTGGCAAAAACACAACGCTAAAAATCAACCCCCGCGTCTGGCGCGGGGGTTGAGGTCATTTCAGCTGAAACGGCACGTCAGCTATCATCTTTTTATGACAAAATTCTGCGGTAAAACGGCAAATCCATCGCATTAGTTTCCGCAATTGTTGACCAAAATACGAAGTAGGGCAAACGACGGATATAGACAACCCGTCCCGGTCAAAGGCACCCAATTGGTGGTTGGCGTGGCATTGCTGGTTATCACCAGACTGCTGTTGTGGCTTCCGATACGCTGCGGATTGAAAACAACGTCAATTGCGCACGCCTGTTGTGGATTCAGCGGCGTCGCGCAGGTGTTTGTTTGCTGATAGTCACCAGTCAACTGAATCCTTGCGATCTCAAGCGGCAGCTGACCAACGTTCGTCACGGTAATTTTCTGACTCGCGACCGCGCCGAGGTAGGCAGATCCAAACCCAATCGTGGTGGCGCTCAGTTTGACGATGGGAATTGGAATGGGCATCGCTAGGCCAGATAAGCCTACGGTCGTGGTGCCACTTGGCTGGCTCGCATTGACCGCATTGCTGGACACAATCAGACTTGCCGACTTATTACCGATTGGTCCGGAGGGCGTGAAGCTGACAGTCAGCCCACAACTTGCATTCGGAATAATGGTGGTGGTGCAATTTCCTCCGAGCAAGAAGTCTTCAACATTTGTACCGGCGTTCAAGGCGCTGACAAGCGTGCTACTGATAGTCAAATTGGCGGTTCCAACATTCGTAATTGAAAGTGACTTCGGCAAACCGGCCGTGCCAATAACTTGATCCGCAAACGATAAATTCGCATTATTGAGCCCGGCGTTACCACCGGTGACACGAATACTCGGCTCTCGCCGCGCTGTGCCATTACCATTGAGGGAAATACTGCGAATGGCCGTGCCAAACCCGGTGCTGGTAGCGTTGTGGGTGATGTTGAGTGCCGCTGCAGAAACATTTCCAAGAATCAGTGGGCTAAATATCACACTGATATAACAACTGGCACCCGGCGCCAAACTGCCGCCACAATTCAATATTGTGGCGGGAATGGGTGGATTTGGCGAAATCGGGTCGGCTGGTCCCGCCACTAGGCTCAATCCTGCCGCGATCGCCGCGCTATTAAGCGCCCTGCCACTGATTGTTAATGTAGCCGTACCGGTATTGGTGACAATCACCGATTGAATTGGAGAAGTCGAGCCAATCGCTTGATCCCCAAAGCCCAGACTACTGGCAGAAAGGCTGATGTTCGGTTGGGGGGTTGTAACACCACGGCCATACAACAACACGCTATTGCTGCCGAATACTGCGTCGGAATTGACTGCAAAACGACCGACAATTTCCGTGGGTGTAAGCGGGGTAAAACGAATATCAATCGTGCAATTTGCCCCTGACGGTATTGAAGCCGGGCTCAACGGGCAATTACTCGTATAACTGAAATCACCTGTTACAGTAAAGCCTGCAATCGTCAATGGCGGCGATCCAATATTGGTCAGCGTGACAGTTTGGGCGCTGCTGAGAAGTCCCACTCCTTGGCTACCAAAATCGATACTACCGAGGTTGAGGTCGATGCTCGGCCCGGGCAGAACAACGGCCAAAACAGTCGACGATGTATTGGTGTTGGTTCCCGAATAGGAATTAAGGTTGCCCGGCAATACAGAAATCGAATAATCGCCAACATTAGCACTGACGACATCAAAGGTGACAACACAACTTCCGGGTGCAGCTGGGATTACGCCGGCACTGAACACCAATCCTGTCCCCCCGCCAGTAATGCTTGGAACCATGAGTGACGCCGGCTTACGACGCACGCCAGTCTTCAACTCTGTATCACCGCCCGCCACCGATGGCGGTGAGCCGCCAATACAGGAGCTGGTCGGTGCCGGCAAAGACTGAATAGTTAGGCCAGCGGGCATGGCGACGACACCAGAACTGATGTATTGATCCAACCCAAGCGGCGTGGCAAGCGTCAAGGTCACCTTGGCAGGTGCGCCTGGCGCGACGTTTGACGGATTGACGGCGACCGTCATGGTTGGGGCGGTCATTGCCACAGCAGTGCCGGCCAGTGAAATCACGTTCGGACTGCCGGTCGCGTTGCTGATGACATCCGCTTGCGCAACCCGCGACCCGAGTCCCAGCGCCGTGAAGCCGAGTGTGATGGTGCAGGTGCCCATCGACGGAATCGAATTGCCGATGCAGGTATCAGATATCGAGAAATCGTTTTGTGAGGCACCTGACAACGGAATGCTGGTGATGACCAGCGGGTTGGCGCCAGTGTTGGTCACGGTGATGGTCTGATTCGGTGACGCGACTTGCCCCTGTGTGACGCCGCCAAAATTGAGGGCGACACTGCTGAGCGTCAACGTCGTTGCTGCGGCGGGGGCAACGGCAAGTGTCATGCCTTGGGTGACAGGGCCTCCGACGCCATTGCTGGCCTGTAAGGTGAAATTAAACGTGCCACTTGCCGTAGGTGTACCACTCAACACGCCGGTGGTCGGATTCAATGACAGGCCAGCGGGCAGCGCGCCCAGCGTGACACTCCAAGTTATCGCGATCGGTACCGCGGTGGCGCTAAAGGCATGTTGATAAGCTACACCCACTTGTCCGGCGGGCGGGGCGGCACTGGTGATGAGCGGTGCGCTCGGCGTGGTGATGACGGCGGTGCCCGTCAATTCCACGCGCAGGCCGTTCGGGCAGCCGCCGTCGGTATTGTCAAACTCCAGTGTGTTCAAGCCTGCGACAAACCCGCTATTAAGCGTAAATGCGGTCAGCGCACTATAGTTTGTTGAAGACAAGCCGGTCAAGTTCGCGCCATTGAGTCGGATTGCCGAGCCGGCATTGTCCACAGCCCACGCACCGTTGATGACGGCAGTGGCGGGATTGAATCCGGTTAGGTCAAAGGTGGTGCGATAGGTATAGAGGCCCCCGGCATTGCAAGGCGATGCGCCGGGGTAGGATTGATTGGCCGAGGGGGCAATCCACTGCGAATTGGGGCCGTTGTTCAACCAATATCCGCTTGCGATTTGGGTGGCGACAATCGCATTTGGGCCGGGCAAGCTGGGCTCGGCGCTGGCGATAAGTGTGTAGTGGCGATCAATGCTCCCCGCCAAGGCCAGTTCACCGACGGCCGCGACACCTGTATTAAAGATCGCAAAGTTTGACCCCGTCGCAACCGCGATGGTGACGGCCTGTATGGCCGCTGTGCCAAACAAATTCGAAACCTGCACCGTAAACGCAAAACTTCCGCTGGTCGTTGGCGTGCCCGTGAGTACGCCGGTTACTGGGTCCAAAGAAAGCCCAGGCGGTAGCGAGCCGATCGACACACTCCAATTGAATGGTGCCGTTCCACTCGCGATGAATTGGTGGTCCGCGTATGCGATTCCGACTGCGCCCGCTGCCGGTGGGGCGCTGGTGATACTAGGGGCAATCAGAGTTGGTAGCGCGTCCGACACCATTCGGCCAAAAGCGTGTGGGGCGGAACCGACGTTTACACTGGCGATCAGCGTGTTGGTCGATGTATCGAAAATAGACACCGCATTCGCATCACGGCGTGCCACCACTAACTTCGAGCCGGTGCTGTCGAGAGACAAGCCTAGGGGTGTACCAGGCACAGCGAAGGTCGTCACGGCTTCCGTGGCAGTATTGATGACAGAGACTTGATTACTAAGATGGTGACTCACATAGAGTTTGTCTCCGGACGGCGATATTGCAAGGCCGTACTGCGCGCTTGGCAGGGTGATCGTGCCCGTGATGGAGTTGTTTCTAGTGTTAATTACCGTCAGCGTGTTACCAGTGTAGTTCCCGACATAAAGCTTCCGGCCATCTGGATGCACAGCCATGCCGAGTGCACCGGATACCCCGGTGATGGTACGCAGGATGTTGTTGGTCGGTCTGTTGATTACCGTGACCGTATTGGCCGTATTCGAACTGACAAACAATCGGTTGCCGGACGGGCTAAGAACGAGGTCATCGACCGCCCCGGTCGGCAGCGTCGTGGCGACGGTGTTTGTGCTGGTATCGATGACACTCACCATGCCACCCGATACACTGCCAACATAGACGTTGGTACCATCACGGCTGACCGCAATGGCACTGGCCTGCGCGCCGACCGGCACCGTCGCAACGACGGAATTGCTCGACGTGTTAATGACCGAAAGTGTCCCGCTGTGGTAGTTGGTCACGTACGCAAAATTACCCGATGGCGAGACGGCAACACCATAAGGTCCGTCGCCAACAGTGATGGTGGCGATGACTGATTGTGAGGTCAGGGCCACCACAGACACACTGTCACCGACGTCGTTTGGCACGTACGCGAATGGCCCGACCGCCGGTGTGACGGTGAAATTCAGTGTTTTGGTTGCGGGGTTCTGATCGCTCGCGACCGAGATGATCGTGGAGTAAGTGCCAGTCGTGCCCGACGAGGCTTCGACAATCAATGTGCAAAAATTTCCGGTCGGAAGCACGGTGCCGTTGACGCACACGTTCCCGTTCTGTGTACCTGAAAACACAATCTTGCTCGAACCACCGTTGCCAATCACGCCCAGCGTCGCTGTGGGCACGCCGAGATTGGTGACGGTTAACGTTACGTAGCTCGTTTGGAAAACAGTGTTCGAAGCAAAGTCATTGGGTGACGCGGTGATCGCAATACCTGCGTTGGCGAGCGTGCCGACGCAGAGGGTCACAAACGCAAAAACGGCCGTCGACAAAAAACGGCGGCAGAACACCAACATAAAATTACAAACGTGTGCGTGATTATTCATGTGGGATTCCCTAGGCGAACAACGTATTGTTACCAAATCCTGCGCCATTAGCCCCGGGAGGAAAAGTGAAGCGCCTCACATTGACTACGATCTGACGCAATCGCGGGGTGCCGCAGTGCGTCATGTTGACGGCGTAAGTAAAACTTGTCGGAACCGTTATGACACTGGCCAAGCCGTTCGTCATTGTGCCGTTTGATTGGAAAATATCAATCGTTCGGCCATTTGGTGCGGAATAGTCAGGCTGATGCACGACGGTTGTTGACGAATTAACAGTCGCATTGCCGGTGACAAACAAGCGACCACCGGCGAGTTGGCCAGCAATGTTGTATGTGACGTTACGCGTCGCCTGCGCATCGTTGCCGTTCACCGTCACGCTGCCGACCGTAAGCTCACCAGTCTGATGTCGAAAATTTGCGTTGTCAACGTTGAGTGAGCAGGTTGAAACACGCGCTGTTGATGAATCAAAATTCAAGGTCAACTTCTTGAAGGTGGTTGCACCCGCGTATTGCATGTCACCAAGCCGGGCCGTTAAGTTGAGCGTGGTGTTTACCTTGCCCTGGCCTTCGATGGTGCCGTCAATTTTGAGTGAGCCGATCGAATAGATATTGGCACCGGCATTGCCAGCCGACCCCAAAATGACACGCTTGCCGGTGTTGGTTACCGTTACCACTGGCGACCCGCTGCTGGAACCCGCCGGAACCGAGCCAAAATTGATTGAGATCGGCGAAACGCTCAGGGCGGGTGCGGGAACGGTACACGCCGGCAACACTTTTTTGTTGACGCCAAGCTGCGCCGTGGCGGCTGCAGCGACCGTTGGCTCGAGCGCGACCGCCAGACTGGAGGTTCCCGCCAACCCGGTCAGACAGGCCGATGCCCATGCGGTGGGTATGGTTGCGAGACAGAAAATAATCGCAGCGGCCAGTCCGCCGGTAATTCGACCGATTGACCGATTTCGTTGTTGCGCCTGATTCGACATGATCGCTATCCCAGTTGGGTATGC